>NZ_JAJDKB010000066.1:0-11564 GCF_020589955.1 Faecalibacillus sp. TM498 | reverse complement strand
ATGAACACTGAATGATTATTAGTATCAAGTTCCATAGCAATATCCTTTCTAAAATCAAATACGACTGAACGTCTTTTATACTTATAATGTATCACAGCTGCACGTCTAAAACAACATCTATTATAAAAACTATAAAAGGAGCTAGATCCCTCCCTACGCTTCGCTTAGAGGAAGGGGATTGCGCTCCTATTTTTGTTCAACCCTATTCATAAGATCTTAAAGATAAAGATCTTACTATTTGGATGTTTACCAATGAAAATAGTGTAGATGCTGTCTATGGTTCATTAGGTGAAGCTAGATGGTCTATGGAATGTGATGAAAATGGAAATGTCCTTTCTATTTGGTGGAATGAAGGAACTTGTCATTTAATGGGCTATGACTACGATAAAGAATACTTTCAAACATTACCTCCATTTACCCATCTTCACGATAAGATTCAACAATTGAGATAAAAGAGGTATCGGACGACCGCTATTATTTTTTACAACTTTTACAAACATAACATCACCATCCTATACTACAAATATATAATAAATATATTTAAATTAAAAGTAATAAGATTATATACCCTATACTACACAAAAAGAAATATTTGATACTATTATAAAAAAAGGATAAAAATAAAAAGACATGAACCTAAGATTATATCTTAAGTTCATGCCATTTGGAGATTAACTCTCCTTTTTATAATGTATTTTCTGATGGGTAAAAGGATGAATAAAACTAATTTCAACACTATCCAAATAAAACAATTGATCTTCATTTGACCCATAAAGAAGATCTCCCACTAAAGGGTGACCAATAGAAGCCATATGTACTCTAATTTGATGGGTTCTTCCCGTTACTAATTTGCATTCTACAAGTGTTTGATTATTTTTATGCATTAAAGATTTATAATACGTCTTAGCATACTTACCATGATCATCAACAATTCTTTTAATAGAATCATTACTTTTTAAAATAGGCCGCTCAATAACGCCTTCCCCTTCTAAAATTCCTTCAACTAAACAATGATAAACACGTTCTACTTGTTTAATATCTTTAGAAAGCAATGCATGAGCTTGTGATGTTTTAGCAACCAACATATATCCTGATGTTTCTTTATCTAAACGATTTACTAAATGAATTGTACTTTTTAAACCAATTTGTTGATAGTAATACATTAAAGCATGGCATAAAGTATGGCTTTGATATCTTTTAGTAGGAATACAAGGCATTTGGCTTTCTTTATCAATGATTATATAATAGTCATCTTCATAAATGATTTTTAAAGGAATATTTTCTGGTTGAACATTTGAGTTTTCTATTGGAAAAATAATTTCTAAACAGTCCCCTTTTTGAAGTAAACATCTAACTGTTTGACTTTTTCCATTGACTAAGAAATCACCTTCCCTTTTAATCCTTTTAATCATTGCTTGACTAATTGGTAATTCTTTCAAATAATCTCTTAATAAAATCGTTTGTTCAATTTGATAACTCATGAATTAATAAATGCCCTTCTTACTCTTTTAATAAAAGACATTTCTTTATATTCAATAAAACGAACATACTTACGCCCAATCGTAATCTCAATACTTTCAACATCCTTTAATTCTAAATGAATATGATCGATTCCAATCAAAGAATGATTAAAATGATTTCCAACTAATTTAATTGTTTGACTTTCATCTAAAATCAAACTTGAACCTAAAGAACGATATGCATTATGATGAATTCCTGCAACTTCTGTAAGTTGCATCAAAGGAATACCTGGATAAATGATAGAACCACCTAAAGATTTATTATAAGCAGTCGATCCAGAAGGAGTTGAAACACATAAACCATTCCCTCTAAAAACTTCTAATAAAACATTACCAATATACACATGAATAACCTGTGCTTGTAACCCTTGATCTAATCTTAATTCATTTAAAGCATAATATGTTTGAAAAGAGTCTTTTTTATTAATTTTAATTTCTAACATATATCTTTTCATCGTCTTAAATTGTCTAGAAGTCACATCTTTTATAAATTGATCCACTTCATCAACTTGGTAATCTGTATAAAATCCTAAAGTTCCTGTATGTATACCTACAAAACAACAATCAACATTTAAATATTGATGTACAGCTTCTAAAATAGTTCCATCTCCTCCAATTGAAATAACAAGATCTGGATTTTTTTCATCATAAATAAAAAAGTTTTGTAAACTTTCTTTAATTTTCAAAGCTGTTTTTTTAGAAAGATCATCATTTCTAACCATTAATGCATATTTCATCTTTCTTCCCTCCATATAGATGTATTATAATATATCTAGAGCATTTAAGCAAAGAGGTATCATATGGAACATCTAGAAATTGAATTTAAAATGTTATTAAAAGAAAATATATTTAAAAAAATATTATCTGATTATAAAAATCAAATCAAAGACAGTTATCAACAAACCAATTATTATCTTTTTCATCCTCTATTGGAAAAGAAAAAATATTCACTCAGAATTAGAGAAAAAAAAGGTCATTACGAACTCACATTGAAAAGACCTTCAACTATTGGTCTGAATGAATTAAATATAGATATTAATAAAGAAATTAAAGATGCTATTTTTAATCATCAACATGTCAATAATGAAATCTTTGATATTTTAGAAAAAGAAAATATTTATATCAAAGATTTAACATGTGGATATTATTTAAAAACAACACGTCATGATATTATTTTACCCGATGGTGTTTTATCCTTAGATGAAAATGAATATAACCATCATCATGATTATGAAATAGAATTTGAAGTGGAGGATTATGATCAAGGACTTCAAGCATTCAAAAAAATCATTCAACCTTATCATTTAGAATATAAACAAAACTGTTTAAGTAAAATCAAACGAATGTTAGAAACATTAAAAAACGAATAAGTCACATACTTATTCGTTTTATATTTCATAGCTTTCCATAAACACACTTAAAGAAACCGGCCTACCATAATAGAATCCTTGAATATAATCTGGCTTTAATAACATAATACGTTCAAGTTCTTCCTTTTCTTCTATTCCTTCAATACAAATCTTAACACCTACGCTATGAGCCATATCCACCATATGTTTTAGCAACATATTTTCATACTCATTTGAAAGCGCATTTTTCATCAATGTTCGATCTATTTTTATATAATCTGGTTTTAAATTATAAAGATAGTGGAAATTAGAATATCCTGTTCCAAAATCATCTAAAGCAAGTAAGATATTTTCTTTCTTTAAACCATTACAAAAATCAATAAAGTTTTTATTAGATTCAATAAAACCACTTTCTGTAAGTTCTATAACCAATTGATTATTTTCTATTTTATAATTTTTTATAATATTTAAAATATCATTTAATGCTGGTGTTTTTAACACTTGAACATAAGACATATTAATTTGTACTTTAATATTTGAAAACATACTTACAGCTTTTAATGCTTGATCTAAAACCCATCTACCTACAGGAATAATCAAATCACTTTCCTCTAATAATGGAATAAATTCTAGTGGTGAAATTTTACCAAATTCATCACATTCAAATCTAAGCAATGCTTCCATACTATGAATCTTTTCTGTTTTCATATCAATAATTGGCTGAAAATAAACTTCAAATCCTTTAAATTGTTGGTTAACTGCTTTATGTAATTCTTTTGTTAATTTATTTTTTCTTAAAAATTCTTGATAAGCTTCCTGCTTAAAAATCGTATATGTATTTTTTCCATTTATTTTCGATTGATTTAAAGCAAATTCTGTCCATTGCATAATAGAATTATAACTTTTATTAGGATAATCATGAAAATCTAGAATACCTGCAGAAATCGTTAAATAAATATCATAATTAATAGATTCTACATAACATGTAATACTTCTACGTATTGCATTATAAAGATTTCTTGCATCTTCTTTACTGCCAACAACATCCATCACAATAAATTCATCAGCGACAATCCTATAAAGTTGTTGATTTTTAGTTAATAACTTTTTAATACAATTTCCAACTTGTTTTAAAACAACATCACCATATTTTACACCGAAATTTTCATTAATATTTTTAAAATCATCAATATCAATTCTTAAAATAAAACCCTGTGTAATATCTTCATTAATAGGATAAATAAAATTTTTAAAACTCATTTCTCCTAATAACCCACTATCATTATCAGCAACTTGTCTTTTACCAATTTCATTAATACAGCCAATAATATATTTAACATTCCCATCATGATCCTTAATCGATTTACTTCGACAATTGATCCAAATAGGAATACCGTCTTTTCCAATCCAACGATATTGTAAATTATGAAAATTTTTCTTTCCCGAAACCAACTTATTCATATCTGATAATAACATTTCTAGATCATCTTCATATACAAATTTTTTATGTGCTGGTAAAGAATTACTAAATTCATAGCTTGGAATATTAAATCTTTTCATAGCATGTGGTGAGATAAAATATATGTCTTTATCAAGATCCATTATAAATAAATAATCATCAATACATTGATCTAAAATAAGTATAATTTCTTTATACGTCTTTATAGCCTTTGCATCTAATCTATCCATAAATACCCCTTCTTTTTATACTAGTAATAATAATGATAACGATTTTTCTTTTTTAAAAAAGCATTTACAATTAATAAAATAATACCTACAAAGAAATAACTAGCTCCACATATATACATATATTTAATAGAAGTTAACTGAATTGTCATTGTAGAAGATGCCATTGCTGTTAATCCTAAAATTATCGTAAAAGAAATCAAGAATGTCATAATTCCACAAACCATATAACTTACTGATAAACATTTTGTAATCAATCTCTCTTGAACTGAAACAAAAATAAGATAAGCTGTAGAAATAACTAATAAAATAGCACTCACAATAATATGTGTAGAATTTTTAAAGCTATATACTTTCTTTACAATCTTATATGTTTCTCCAGATTGTTCCATCGTATTTTCTACTCGACTTAATACTTTATCTTGTAAACCTTGTAAATCCATTTGATTGATAGCTTGATCATAAAGTGTTGTAAACGTTTCTTCATTTATTGAAGGATTCAAAATAGAATATACCTCATTTTTTTTATCTTCTAAAACTTGCTTTAATAAAGTTTCATCTAGAGTAGATGATTGATTATTTAAAACAGTATCAATATATTCATTAACAAGTTCTTGCGTTTTTTCATCTTGTTGTAAAGAAGAAACAAGTGCTTGACTTTGGCTTTCGTCCATATTCATCATACTTAAAACATTTTGACAAGTATCTTCTAAAGCATTTGTTACAGCCGTTGATTTAACAACTGTTGGTACCATATCATTAATAATCAAATGATTCATAAATAATGAAATTGCTAGATAAAAACATGAACAAATTAAAACAAGTGTCATTATAACTTTTAATATTTTTTTCATATTGTCTCCTAAAAAAGAATCCATCTATTGACTTGATTCCTGTTCTCTATCCCTTTCATATTCTTTTTTAAAATTCAAACAATCTTTATTGCTGAATTGTGGACAACGATCCATATCATGACATTCAGCTAACTTTCTAAGTTCTTTAGGAATAAAGACTCTTATTTCTTCAGAATTGTAACCAACTTGAAATCTTCTTTCATCAATCATAATTGGTCTTTTTAAAACTGATGGATTTTCCTGTATAAACTTAATTAAATCATTGATTTTCATTGAATCAATATCAATATCATTTTCTTTAATAATTTTGCTTCTTTTGGAAATAATATCATCCGTACCATTTTCACTACGTTCTAATAATTCTCGAAGTTCTGATTCTTTTAATAAAGTAGAAAAAATATTTTTTTCTACATAAGGTATTTGATTTTCATTTAACCAAGATTTTACTTTTCTACAAGAAGCACAACTTGGGGCGGTATATATACGTATCATACAATCACTCCTTTGTAAATAATTATACAACAATTTTAAACTTTGTATATCTTTTTTTAAATATCTTGATTTTTATAGATGAGCTCATTATAATGTCTTTAAAGACTTTGAAGGAACATAAGTAAATTATATTAAATGTTATAGAAAGCTTATGGTTGATGGAAATAAGCCATTGATATAATAGAAATTGGGGTTCTGGAGTTACAAAAGGCACGAGTCTTTTGTCGCTAATCGCGTTAAGATCAAGAGCGTATATTTTATACGAATTAAGGTGGTACCGCGTTTATAACGTCCTTTTTTAAGGACGTTTTTTATTTTAAGGAGGAAAATTTATGAAAAGAATGTTGAGTGGCATCAAGCCAACAGGAAGAGTAACTTTAGGAAATTATATAGGAGCTATTAAACCTTTTGTTTCTTATCAAGATGAATATGAAATGATTGTTTTTGTTGCTAACTTACACAGTATGACAATTTATCAAGAACCAAAGAATTTAAGAAAAAATACAAAAGATTTGATTTCTTTATATTTAGCAGCTGGATTAGATCCTAAAAAAGTCACATTATTTTTACAATCTGATGTTTTAGAACATGCTCAACTTGGTTGGTATTTAGGATGTATGGTGTCAATGGGTGAATTATCACGTATGACTCAATATAAAGATAAAGCAAGTAAACTTAAAAAAGATGAATCTATTGGAGCTGGTATTTTTAATTATCCTTCATTAATGAATGCTGATATTTTACTTTATGATCCAGATTATGTACCAGTTGGTGAAGATCAAAAACAACATTGTGAACTTGCTAGAGATATTGCTGAAAGATTTAATAATCGTTATAGTGAAACTTTCAAATTACCTGAACCACTTGTTCCAAAAGTAGGTGGACGTATTATGGACTTACAAAATCCTACAAAGAAAATGTCTAAATCTGATGAAACAGGTAAAGGATGTATTTATATTTTAGATGATATTAATGTTTCTAAAAAGAAAATCATGTCTGCTGTCACTGATAGTGATAACGCTATTTACTATGATGTTAAAAATAAACCTGGTATTTCAAACTTACTTACTATTTATTCTATTTTAAGTGGTGAATCTATTGATGCACTTGTAGAACGTTATCAAGGTGTTGGTTATGGTCAATTTAAAAAAGATCTAGCTGAAGTTGTAGGTAATGAATTACAAAAAATCCATGATAAATATAATGAAATCAATCAAGGTAACTATATCGATACAATTTTAAATGAAGGTGCTGATAAAGCACGTTATATGGCAAGAAAAAAACTTGCGAAAGTTGAAAGAAAAATAGGAATTACAATTAAGAAATAAGCATTGCTTATTTCTTTTTGTATTCCTTTTTGGTAAATTCATAGAATAGAATTTCATGTATAAATGTATAGCCCTTAGCTATTTTATTTTTTAAATGATTATATTTTTGGATACTTTGTGCATCTTCGATATTTAGCTGTCTACATAACATCAAAAAATCATCATAATTTTCCATATAAAGTTCATCAATTCTTTGTTCAATAAATTGCTTTTTTAACCTTTCTTCTCTTGTTAGACCATATTCTTTCATTTCTCCTTCATCATACATTTGATAATGAATATTAGACAGTTCTAAAGCAGCAATCTTTTTATTCATTTTATCACGATCACAAAAATCAAAAACACTTCGATAACAAAGCTTTCCTTGAGCATCTGTTTCAATCGCTAAAGCATAATGACCATCTCCTATTGCAAATACTTTTTGACACAACTTTTGATCAAAAATGTGTAAACATCCATAAATAAAATCATGGAGTGTTTTTTGATCTACTTTAAAACATGAAAGTGTTGAAATGATTTCGATATCATCACCATTTGACCATTCATATGGCTCTAATAGTTCTTCATCTTCTTTAACCCAATTAACAATCATTTTCTTCCTCCTTTTTCTTTATTATATGTCATCTCCATTAAAAAAATGTTTTTGTATATTTTTATAATATTTTCATATATAATGGGTGACGAGGTGAAATTATGAGTTTAATTAAAGATATTATTGTCTATGCAATCTTAGGTGCTATTCAAGGTTTTAGTGAACCTATTCCTATTTCAAGTAGTGGACATTTAGTTTTATTCCAAAGTATTTTTGAAAAACTTGGTTTAATGGTTCCACAAATGAATGATGTTACTTTTGAAGTTATTGTTAATACTGGTTCACTCATTGCTATCATGTTTTATTATCGCCAAGATATTATTCGTCTAATCAAATCCTTTTTCGGGTATATTGCTAAACCTCAAGAAAGAGATGAACTATTACCTGATTTTAGATTTTGTATGTTATTAATTGTTGCTACAATTCCTGCAGCAATTGGTGGTGTTCTTTTTAATGATTATATTGAACATGCTTTCTCTAATCCTAAATTAGTAGGTTGTTGTTTACTTTTAACTTCTTGTTTTTTAATGCTTATTCACAAATTTGGATATAAAGGAAAAAGAACAACAAAAAGCATGAATTTATGGGATGCATTAAGAATGGGATTTTTCCAATTACTTGCTTTACTTCCTGGGGTTTCTCGTAGTGGATCAACACTTACTGGTGGGATGCTTGGTGGTCTTGATCAAAAAGCAGCAAGAGATTTCTCTTTCTTTATGTTTATGCCTGTCAGCTTTGGAGCAATCATTTTAAAACTTAAACATTTTTTAACAAGTTCAACTGTCGCTGCATTATGGCTTCCTTATTTAATTAGTTTTATTATCAGTGGTGTTGTTACTTATTTAGCACTTAATTTATTGTTTAGTATTTTAAATAAAAGAAAATTGAATTATTTTTCTTACTATTGTTTTATAGTAGGTATTATTGCAATTCTTTTCTTATAATATACAAAAAAGAGATTTCAAAAACGAAATCTCTTTTTTAATTATTTTTTAGCGATAACTTCTACTTCAATTAAAGCTCCTTTAGGAAGTTTAGCAACTTCTACAGCAGATCTTGCTGGATAAGGTTCTACAAAATATTCAGCATAAATACCATTTACTGTTGTAAAATCATCCATGTTATCTAAAAAGACAGTTGTTTTAACAACATTTGAAAATGATAATCCTTGGCTTTCTAATAATCCTTTCACATTTTTTAAAGCTTGATGAGCTTGTGCTTCGATTCCTTCTGGCATTTCACCTGTACTTGGTACTAGAGGAATTTGTCCTGAGAAAAAATACATATCCCCTACTTGTATTCCTTGACTGTATGGACCAATAGCTCCTGGAGCTTGATCTGTTTTCACTACATTTTTCATTTTTTAATCCTCCTTGCCATATAATTATAACAAACTCTTCATATATTAAAATGATAAAGTTGTATTTTTTTTATGAAAAAGTATAATTATTGAAAAGGATGTGTTTTTATGAAATATGGATTAGTTTTATCAGGTGGCGGTTCTAAAGGAGCTTATGAATCAGGATGCATGAAAGCATTACAAGAATTAGGATATCATTTTGATATTGTTACTGGTACGTCTATTGGTGCTTTAAATGGGCTACTTGTAGCTCAAGAAGATTATCAAAAGCTTTATGAATTATGGGATACTTTATCATTAGAAAAGGTTTTAAAGCATCCTATTCAATTTGATTTTTCAATTGAAAATCTAATGAACAATTCTTCTAATATAGGTCCTTTTTTAAAGTCCTATCTTGATAAAAAAGGTGCTGATATTGAACCACTTGTTCAATTAATCAAAGGTCTTTATAATGGCAAAAAAGCGAAAAGTTCACCCATCGAATATGGTTTATGCACTGTTGCTTTTCCTTCTATGAAACCATTAGAAATCACAGTAGATGATATGAGCGAAGATAACATTGTAGAATATGCTATTGCTTCAGCCTCATGTTTCCCTGCATTTCCTATTCATTATATAGATAAGCAAGGATATATTGATGGCGGATATTATGATAATTTACCTATCTCTCTTGCTTTAAAAATGGGAGCACAAAAAATTATTGCAATTGAACTCAATCAAGAAGCGACCCATCCCTATTTATTACATCGTGAAAATATCACTTTTATTAGACCGTCTAAGCATTTAGGTGGCTTTCTTGATTTTAATCGAGAGCTATTGGATCAAAGAATACGCTTAGGTTATCTTGATACTTTAAAAACATTTAAAAAATTAAAAGGGCATCGTTTTGCTTTTTATCCTGAAGAAAATATTCAAGAAATAGCTTTATCTTTTCATAATCAAATTTTAAACTATGAAAATCAATACAATCATCATTTACTTACAATTTCAGATGAAACACCTATTCTTGATTTATTAAAAGAAAATACGTATTTAGATTACTTAAAATTAGAAGATTATTTTATCCTAGGTTTAGAACTTTATATGAGTGAACATGATTACGATGATTTAAAGGTTTATCATTTTAAAGATATTATTCAAGACATCAAAAATCAAATTAAACCTGATTTAAGAGAAATAGAAAGAATTGATTTTAAAAATATCGCCCAATCTTTTAAAGATCTCACAAATCATCAAATTCTTAAAAATTACTTATCTTATTTTATAAATAAAAAAGAAGAACATTTAAATTATGAAAATCTTTTCTTAAAAGAATTTGTCCTAGCGATGTTTATTACTTGTGTCTTAAGCTATGAAGTCTCATAGCTTTTTTTGACATCCGTATTGTTTTTCTATAAACTAGTACTGATAGAAAGTTGGAATATTATGAAAAATATATTAAAAATCATTTTATGTGTTCTTGTTTGTTATATAGCAATCGGACTTGGCTGGATGACAAAAGACATCATTATTCATGAAAACGGTAAAGATGGAATTGCTATCTTAGGATACCATGGTGTCGTAAGTGAACAAGAAAAAAAAGAAAACTATGCATCAAATCCTTATTTTATGTCTATAAGTGAATTTGAAAAACAAATGAAATATTTAGCGGATAATAATTATCAATGTCTATCCATGGAAGATGTTGAAGCCTATTATCACGGAAAAAAAGAAGTATCTAAAAAAGCTGTATGTTTAACTTTTGATGATGGATATAAAAACTTTAACACTATTGTTAAACCTATTATAAAAAAATATAATTTGCAAGCTACAAACTTTGTCATTGGTTATAAAACCAAAACCAATAATCCACTTTACTTACAAACAAATGATTTGAAAAATGATCAATATGTTGAATACTACAGTCATTCTTATGATATGCACCATATTGGTCATTTACCCTATAAAAAGAAAATAGAAACCATGACAACAAATGAAATAAAAAAAGACTTTGAAAAAAACAAAGGCCTTGTTTCAACAGATTACTTTGCCTTTCCATATGGTGTCAGTTGTCAAAATGCACAAGATTATCTCAAATCAAGTTCTGTTAAACTAGCCTTTAGTTACAATCAAAATAGACATATGACATGCAATGATAAACAATACTTGCTTCCACGTTATCTTATGTTTTCTAATATGCCCTTTCCCCTATTTAAATGGTGGATAGAATAAAAGAACTATACGAATGAATCGTATAGCTCTTTTAATTGATAATTTTTAAAACATCTTCTTCACTATTGATGTTAAAGATATTTAATGCAAGAACATTTAATTTTTCTAACGATGTTGTTGTAAGTTGTTTTTCTAAAAAAATTGATAAAGTTCCTAATTTTACTTTAAGCAG
>NZ_JAJDKB010000065.1:0-11635 GCF_020589955.1 Faecalibacillus sp. TM498 | reverse complement strand
AGACTAAAATCCACTTTGTCATATCTAAAGTGGAATTTAACTTTTCACTTTAGAAGGTATATAATTTATAATGATATCTTTGATATTTCTTTGAATTGTCTTTAAAATATATTTAATATGATGAATTTTAGCCTTGGAGGCTGATGATTTCTTTTGATATGAAACAATATTTTCTTTATTTTCTTTTTCTAATTTTAATGTTTTATTTTCTAAAACATAAATATTATCACAATAATCCATCACACGTTGATCATGGCTAATAATAAAAATCATCATCTGTTCATTTCTTAATGATTGAATTGTCTTCATAATCATTGCAGCATGAACATCATCGAGATTTCCAGTTGGCTCATCTAATAACAATATTTTGGGATTTTTTATAAGCGCTCTTGCAATAGCAAGTCTTTGTTTTTCACCACCACTGATATTTTTTACCTTTGTATTTTTTAAACTTAAAATATCTAGTTTTCCTAAAGCGTCTAAAGCTTCTATTTCTTTACAATTAAGTGTGAGTATTAAGTTTTCTAAGACTGTAAAATTTTCAATGAGCTTAAAATCTTGAAAAACGATGTGTATTTCATTTCTTCTCATTTCATCCCATTTTTTTAAATCGAATGATTTAACATCTTGTTTATCTATTGTATATATACCTTCGTAATCATTATCTAAACCAAATAGGATATTAAATAACGTCGTTTTTCCACTACCACTTTTTCCAATAATCCCATTGATTGTATTGGTCTTATTAAATTGAACATTTAAATTTTCAAAGATAATTTTCTCATCATATCTTTTTGTTATATTCTTTAATTCCAACATGATACAAACCTCCTTTTTTATAATTTCATTATATAAAGGAGGTTTTATAGAGTAAATTCATCTTGATTAACAGGTTTGTTTTTATGATCAAGAGGTTAAATACAACAACACAATGATTGAAAATGAAACAAATTTATTATAAAACTCTTGTGAAAAATAAGTGTTGATGGATGACTACTTATTAGTTCTAGGGTGTGGTAGATAGCGCATGCAATTCTACTGGCTTACCTACACAATCATTGATGTAGATAGTCAAACCATGGGAAGGTGATTGGACCCCTAGCCTGGCACGGGCTAAAAATAATGTGACAATTGATTCAGGTTGCAGAGCATCGTCAATCAAAATAAAAAAGTATAGAAAATATATTTTTCTATGTTAAAAGGAACCATAATTTCGGTTCCTTCATTTTTTATTAAAACCAACCCATTTTTTCACAGATATTATAAATACCATCGTCAACATTTTTATCTGTGATGTAAGTTGCTTTTTCTTTTAAAGCATCACAGGCATTTCCCATAGCGACACCTGTCCATAAATCTTTATCAAACATATCAAGATCATTATAGTCATCACCAAAGACAACTACATCTTGAATAGGTGCTTGAAGTATTTCCATCATTTTGAAAATACCGCCTTTTTTATTATCTGGTTGAAACATTAAGTATTCTTTTTCAAAACGTAATGAGCCTAATTGATCTTTGTTTTGAAAAGAAGCTTCTTCTTTTTCATCTAAAGCAAGATAGATTTTATAAAAGTTTTCTACTTGTGTATAATCAAAATCTTGATCTAAAATATAAGTTGTTGGTTCTTTACGATAGCCTACTTGTTGAATAAATAAATCATTTTCACCATAGACTTCTTGACTATCATTGATTGCTACTAAATAACCAATCCCTTTTTTTTTAGCTTCTTGAATGATTTTTAAAGCTCCTTGTTTATCTAAGGGGATATTTTCTTTTAAAATACCATCTAATACAATTCCATTGCCCCCATTACAGACCATATTTTCAAAATTAAATTCTTTTCTTGTCTTTTCTGCTTTATAATGGGCTCTTCCTGTATTCAAACAAACAAAATGACCTGCTTGTTTAAGCTTTTCTAAAGCAATTTTCGCACTTGGGACAATTTGATGTGTTTTTAAATCAGTTAGTGTTCCATCAATATCAAAGAAAAAATATTTTTTCATACTACTTTAAATCCTTTACTCCTGTTTCTAACATTTCCATTTGTAGAATTGTTTGCCATGGTTGGATGACTTGTTCCTTACCATTTACAATACTATCATAGATACCATCATACACACGTGCATAGTCGCCGTCAACTGTTGGAACTTTTTCTTCATGATAAATACCATCTTCATCATAATAAGTAAGAGTTCCATAATGTTCTGGTAAATCTTTTCCAAAATCACTATTAGTAGGCATATGGAAAAGTTTTAAATGTTCTTCTTGTCGATCTTTACTATATTTTTCAAACATTCCCTTTTTACCATAAACGATAAAAGAAGGTCTTGATTTTACCCTAAAGTAACTTGATTTAACGGATACTTTTAATGTTCCATAATAAAGATCAAGATCAAAATAATCATTCATACGACCTGTTCCTAAAAGTTGTCTTACATCATAATGAATATCATCAGGTTTTCCAAAGTAAGAAATGACTTGATCCAAAGTATGACAACCATGTCCATATAAATAAGACATTGCTGGATCAAAATGATCAACACTTTCAGGTATTTCAGGACGATAGTAATCGAAATGCATTTCTAATTCTAATAAATCTCCTAATTTCCCTGATTCAATCACTTTTTGTACAGTTAAAAAGTCACTGTCGTATCTTCTATTTTGATAAGCTGAACAATAAAGTCCTTTTGATTTTGCAAGTGCAAAGATTTCTTTAGCTTGTTCACTATTTTCCATAAAAGGCTTTTCACATAAACAATGTTTATTATGTTCAAGTGCTTTTTTAGTATATTCATAATGATAATGATGTCCTGTACATACAACCACCATATCAATTTCATCATCTAAGAAAATATCATCTTGATTTTCAGTATAGTTAACTCCTTCAATTTCATCCCATATATCATGATGAATACGTGGATTATAAATTGTTTTAACAATAAACTTATCTGGTCTTTGCATCACAAATGGTAAGTGATAACGATTGGTACTTTTTCCATTTCCAATATATCCTAAAACAATTTTATTATTTATCATTATCAAACACAATCCCTTCTTGCATTCTTCCTTCTTCCATTAATTTAGAAATCAATAATGAAAGTTCTAACATTTCTTTTTGTTTTTTAATATCATTTTCTTTAATCATTCTTATAAATTCTTTAAATTCATAAATTAAACGATGTTTCTTTTCAAAAGATTTTATTTCACTTGTCCCATCGTTATAACAGATTTCATATTCTGTCATTTGACTTAACGGACATTTAACAACGATTGCTCCTAAGTTTCCTTGAATCGTATTCATTAAAGGCGCTTTACAATCTTTAGCCCCAATACATAAAGCTTTAAAATGTTCAAAATCAAAAATCATCATCCCACTTGTATCAATATTTCTTTCAATATTTGCCATATATTTATGATAAACAGGTTTCCCAAATAAATCGATTAAAGCATGAATGTTATAAACATTTAAATCCATTAAAGCTCCACCAGCTTTATGAAAGTCAAAAGCTGGTAAAATGGTTCCTTCTTTAAAAGCATTATATCTTGATGAATATTGCGAATAGTTAAATGAAACAATTTTAATATCTCCTAATTTCTTTAAATCTTCTTTTAATGAAAGAAAAGCAGGTGTGTAATGTAAATTCATAGCTTCAAAAATCATTAAATTCTTTTTATTGGCGGTTTCAATTAAATCTTCTAATTCTTTACTATTCGCTGTAATTGGTTTTTCAATAATGACATTTTTATCATTTTCTAAAGCTTTTTTTGAAAATTCATAATGTAGATGATTAGGTAAAGCACAATAAATTGTATCAACATCACTTTGAAGTAATTCATCATAATCTGTGTAAACTTTATCTAAATGATATTTTTCAATTAGTTCTAATGCTTGTGATTTTGATTTTTTTGTTGAAAAAAGATAAGTCTTTTCAACGCCAAGTTCATGATACATGGTAAGAACATCTTTAACGATCATTCCTGTTCCTAAAATTCCTAGTTTCATTATTTTGCTTCCTCTCTAATTCTTTCAATTGTTTCTTGTAATTTTTTTGAATCTTGTAATGTATGTGTTGATTGATTATGATTAATTAAAGCTTGTATTTCTAAAGTCATGTCATCTCCTTCAATTGGATATGTTTTTTGAATGACTTCATTTTCTAAATGAATTGTGTATTCAACCACACGGTTAAACATTGGGACATAGATTTCTCCCTTTTCTCCTTTAATTAAAGCATAACGTTCTTTATTATAATTAATTGAACCTTCTACTTTTCCTTGAACTTCATTTTTAAAATTTAAAGTTGCTTTAAAATTCATTTCAATCTCATTTTCTTTTTCAATATGAGATTCAACACTTTCAACTGGTGCATCCACTAAACCAAGGACAAAACCAACGACATAACTTCCTACATCATTTAAAGCCCCACCTTGTTTTGGATCAAACAAGTAAGAATCTTTTTTATCTGTCCCATCAAAACAAAAGTTTGCTTCAATTGATTTTAATTTTCCAATCAACTTTAAATCTTCTTTTAAATAATCAAAACCTACATTAAATTTTGTTTTAAAAGCTTCTAAGCAATAGCCTTGATATTCTTTAACATATTGATTAATTTCATCAATATCTTCACTTTTTAAGACAAGTGGTTTTTCACATAAAACCGCTTTATGATGTTTAATGGCTTCTATAATCCATTTTTTATGTTCATAGTGAGGAACTGCAATATAAACGGCCTCAATATCTTCATCTTTTAAAAGTTCCTCATAATCACGATAAAGTTTAACTAAAGGATGACTTTGTAAGTAACTGTCGTTTTCATCTAAAGAATGTGAGGCAATGGCATGCACTTTCCCCCCACTAGTATAAGTAATACTTTTAACAAACTTACGCGCTATGTTTCCATAACCTATAATTCCAAAATTCATTTTTCTACCTCCAATAACGCTATTGCTTCAGCAATATCATTAACACAATAATGTACTTGTTTTTGTATTTCTTGAGGGGATGTTTTAAAAGTAAAGGCTGTATCTACGACTTTTAACATCGGTAAGTCATTATAGGAATCCCCTATTCCTGCTACCTTTTCTAAGTGATAATAATCTTTAATGATTTTGATTCCTGTTCCTTTTGAACAGCCTTTTCTTACAATATCAATTGAATTTCTATTTTGAAAACCTTCAACTTCTTGATATTTTTGATTAATTTCAAGACATGCTTTCTTGGTTATTTTGTCATCTTTAAAAATAAGAGATATGCCATAAATTATTTCATGCTCTACTTCTTTAAAAGAAGAAATGACTTTTAATTTAGGATTATAATCTTCTTTAAGGGTTGCATAAAAGACATCTGCATTTCCTGTTTGTAAAATGATATGTGCTTTCTTTTTATATTCATTAAAGATTTGTTGAACGATTTCTTTTTTCATTGAAAAATCTTGAATGATATTGAAACCTTTATCTAAGATCATTGCTCCTGAAGAAAGAATATAGAAATCTAATTTTAGCTTTTCTAAATCAAACAGGGCACATCGAGGTCTTCCACTACATACTCCAAAAAGATGTTCTTTTTGATACTTTTCAATAGCCTCTTTATCTTGTTTTTTTATTTGTTGATTAAAAACAAGTGTGCCATCTATATCACTTGCAAGTGCCTTCATCTTTTAGTTTCCTTAAACAATCAACGATGACTTGATGATCTTCATCATGGACGAGCCCTGAAACAAGAATGCTTCCTCTTAATTCACCACGAATAATTAAAGGAAAACCTCCCCCACAAATAACAAGACTTTCATCTTTTTCATCTTCTTGATACGTTCCATTTTCTTCATTTTCTAAATAGATGTAATAACTACTATGTCCATATTTTTCAACTGTTTTTTGTTTACGATCAAGCCAAATGACTCCTTTTTTACCATCCATTAAATATTGAAAAACAATATCTTTATCTAAAACAATACGGATTCTAACATTTTTTAAATGATTCTTTTCAATATGATCTTCAATGATTTGTCCTAATTGATAGGCATCATGATTATTGAATTCTTGAAAAGAAAGTTCTTTTTCTAATTGTAAGACTTCTTCTTTTGTCATCTCTTTCACCTCAATTTTGTTATAACATATCTTCTTTCTCTTTTTAAGAGATGCATCTCATTATGGAAATAAGGTTCAAGGTAAATGAAAAAAAGCTCAGTTAAACTGAACTTTTGGTTCACTTATTTTTAAGATGATAAATAAGGGCATGTAAATTATTTAAGATGTACATAAAAGCAAGTTGAGAATAAAAGGTTGCAATCTTGTTTTGTTTTTCATAGTCAGGAATCATAATCTGATATTGACTATAAACAACAAGTGGACTTTGAAGATTAGCAGTAACCAAAGCTGTTTGAATTCCTTTTTGATTTAAGATTTTCATACATTCTAAAAGGGATGTATTTTCTCCACTATAAGAGATAAACAAAGCAAAATCTCCTGGCTGTAATTGTTTGGAAATATAGATTTCTTCCCCGTATTGAGTTGCTAAGACAGGAAATAAGTTAAGCTTTGCAAGTTTATTAATAAAGTTTGCTGCTGTTATTTGGCTATCGCCATAACCATAAATAAAAACTCTTTTCTTTTGTACCATCAATGTTGCTATTTTATTTAAGGTCTCAATAGATAAATGATGATAGACTTGTTGAATACTTTCTTGATAAAGAGAAAACATGTTTTGAATGATTTGTTCACTTGTTTCATTGACTTGAAATGGGATTGTATAGTCTACTTGACTTACCATATATTTATTAGCTTCAAGTTCCTGTAATAAAGCCAATTTAAATTGTCGATACCCTTGATAGCCTACTTTATGACATAAACGAATAATCGTGGCATTTGAAGTATAGCTCTTTTTTGCCAGATCATTGATTGAAAGTAAAGTTAAATCTTCTAAATGATCTAATAAATAATCAATGACTTGTTGTTCTGATTCGGTATAATGATTTTCTTTAAGTTGTTGTAATATTTTCATTATTCTTTCATTAAAATATCAAGCGCTTCTTCCACACTATCAACTACATCATCAACAATCGATGTTAAACTTTCTGGTGATGTTGGAAAAGTAAAAGAATGATCCACTGTTTCTAACATAGGAATGTCATTATACGAATCCCCAATTCCGGCAACTTCCTCTAAATGCATTAATTCTTTTAATTTTAAAATTCCTAAACCTTTAGAACATCCTTTTTCAGTAATATCAATATATTCTTTATTTTGATGTGCAGTTAATTCAGGAAAATGTTCTTCAATATCAAGACACACTTTTTTAGCGTTTTCATCTGTTTTTGCATTCATGGATAAACCATAAATATCTCCTTCTACTTCATCTAAAGAAGTAATAACTTGTCTAACCATTGAACCTAAGTCTTCTTTTAAAAATGTATAGATTTGCATATTGGCTTGAATAAAAATATCATAATCTTTTTGATAACGATCATAAAATTCATGTAATAAATGTTTAGAAATCGTACTTTTATAAATAACTTCTCTTTCTTTATTAAGTACAAGTGCTCCTGTACATAGAATATAGAAATCAAAATCAATATAAGGCTTACAAAATTCATAGATGCCTTTAAAAGGTCTTCCACTACATAAACCAAATAAATTACCCGCTTTTTGAAACTCTTTGATTTTCTTTAAATCCCCTTCTTTAAATTTTTCATTAAATAATAATGTTCCATCATAATCACTTGCTAGTACTTTCATAATAATCCTCCAATGCCTTTATTGTAGTTTATTTTGTAAAAAAAGAAAATCATTTTCATCGATTTTCTTATTTTAATATTTCTTTTATTTCCTCTAAATTTTCCACAAAATAAATACCTTCTTGTTTTTCTTTAGAGGATAAATCAAAAGTAATCATCTTATCTAAAAGTTTCTTTAAATCATCATAATATCCATTTAAATTATAAAGCATACAAGGTGTCTTTAAATGTTTCAATGAGACTTTAGACATGACTTCTGTAATTTCTTCTAAAGTTCCTGTTCCTCCTGGAAAAGCAATAAAAGCATCCCCTAATTCAATCATTTTTGTTTTTCTTTCACTCATATCTTGTGTCACAATTAATTGTGTTATTTTAGGATAATCAAAACCGGCATCAATGAAAAATTGTGGTTCCACACCTATGACTTTTCCCTTTGCTTTTAATACACTTTCAGCCAATTCTCCCATTAAACCACATTTAGAGCCTCCATAAACAAGTGTATGTCCATTTTCGCCAATCCACTTTCCAAGTTCTCTTGCTGCTAAAATAAGATTTTGATCATTTCCATTACTTGCCCCTAAATAAACTGTTATATTCATGTATACCTCCAAAATTTATAAATCTTTTTTATCCTTTTGATTATTATATCATTTTCTGTATAAAAAATGCGTTTTTGTTTCATAATAAAGCAGGTGATTTTATGAATGAATCTTATTGGCAAAAGACAAGTCAACATCCTTGTTTTAAACAATTAAATAAAGATATAAAAACCGATATTCTTATTATTGGCGGTGGTCTATCCGGCATTTCATGCGCTTATCAATTAAAAGAAACAGGTAAACAAATAACTATTGTTGAAAAGAATCTTTTAGGTAGTCATACCAGTGGACATACAACGGCTAAAATTACTCTTTTACAAGATCTTATTTATCAAAAACTTGTAAAACATTATAATATTGAAACAGCTTATCTCTACTATCAAAGTCAAAAAGAAGCAATGAAAGGTATTAAAGATTTAATTGAAAAAGAAAAAATCGATTGTTGTTTAAAAGAATGTACGATGTCTTTATATACCGATGATTTAAAAAATGTTGGAATGCTTGAAAAAGAACAACATTATTTACACCTCTTTGGTGAAACTATTTTTGACAATCAAAAACATTTAAAAACAATCAGTTTGCATCATCAATATATCTTTCATCCTTTAAAATATCTCTATCATCTTGTGGAATGTTGTCAAAAGAAAAATGTTCAATTTTATGAACATAGTCGTGTTGATAAAATCATAAAAAGAAAAAACGATTTTCTTGTCTATGTACAAGGACATCGTATTATCTGCCAAGATCTCATTCATGCCTCGCGTTATCCTTTTATAAAAAAAGGTTTCTACTTTTTAAAAATGTTTCAATCTTTAGAAAGTGTTGATTTAAAACAAAGAACAGGAAATCAATGTACCCTCTCTATTGATCTTACAGAAAGTTATCGTCCTTTAAAAAATCATGCTTTAGTTATTAATTCTAAGAGTAAGGACTGGTTTGCACAAGATACGATTCCTTTAAGAGGTATTCCTTATATGGGGCGTTATAAAGAACATGAATATTTTATTTATGGTTTTCAAAAATGGGGTATGACAAATTCTTTTTTAGCGTCTAAAATCATTAAAGATCTTTATTTAAATAACGATAATGCCTATCTTTCCTTATTTTCTTGTCATTATTATTCTTTAAGCTATTCTAAAATATATTTGAAACAAATGCTTCATCACCTTTATCTTGGTTATGTCAAATTTCATTTTCGTACCAAGAAAAATTTACAAAGAGGTCAAGGAGGATTAATGAAAATCAATCATAAACTCTATGCTGTTTATTTAGATAAGCAAAGCATTTATCATTATTTTTCTCCCTACTGTCCTCATTTAAAAGGTCTACTTTCTTTTGATGAAAAAAATCAAATATGGCATTGTCCCTGTCATCAATCTGTTTTTGATTGTTATGGAAAACTTATTGAAGGGCCTTGTTTAAAAGATATGAATAAACAAAAATGATACCTATTTCATTTCTTCTATTATATAATAATGTATGGGAGGAAGTTTATGAAAACATATTTAACATTAGATGTTGGTGGCAGTGCCATCAAATATGCGCTATTGCAAGAAGATTTAACTATTTTAGAAAAATCAAGTGTACCAACTCCTATGGACACCCTTGAAAACTTTATTGAAACAATTGGAAAAATCTATGATCAATTTCAAGATCAGATAGATGGTATGGCTCTTTCTATGCCTGGCATCATTGATCCTGAAAGAGGCTATCAATATACTGGTGGTGCTTTACGTTATATTGATAAATTAGAAACTGTAGAAGTTTTAAAGAAGCGTTGTCCAACAAACATTACAATTGGTAATGACGCTAAATGTGCCGCCAATGCGGAAATTGGTTTTGGAAATCTCCAAGATATTCAAGATGGCGCTGTGGTTATTTTAGGAACAGGAATTGGTGGATGTTTGATTAAAGATCATAAAGTTCATACAGGAAAACATTTTTCAGCGGGTGAATTTTCTTTTATTAAAACAAACAACTTAGATCCTTTTACTTGGAATCATGCTTGGTGTACGAGAAATGGTATTTCTGGGTTATTACAACGTGTTCAAGAGGCACTTGAAACAGACAAAGAATATACTGGAATTGAAATCTTTGAAATGGCTAATAAGGGTAATGAAAAAGTCATTGCTGGAATCGATGCTTTTGCCAAGGAAGTCGCAACTCAAATCTTTAATGTACACATTATTTTTGATTGTGAAAAAGTGGCTATTGGTGGTGGTATATCTGCCCAACCATTACTTATTGAACTCATTAATAAAAATATGAATGAAATTTTTGATAATTTACACTTTGATGTTTATCATCCTGAAATTGTTCCTTGTAAATTTAGAAATGACGCTAATTTAATTGGTGCTCTTTACCAACACATTCAAACTTTTAAATAATTTTCTCTTTGAGAAATATCTTTTTTAAAAACTAAAATCAGTGTACAATAACATTGAGGGGTGACAATTATGCAAGTAGTATTTGTTGTTTTACATAAAACAGAACTTTTACAAAATTTATTAACAAGTTTAAAAAAAGCAGGAGTAAGTGGTGGAACGATTCTTGATTCTCAGGGAATGATTTCTTATATTCAAGAAAGTGATGAAAGTTATATCTTAGGTTCTTTAAGACTTTTCCTTGAACAAGCACGTCCTGATAGTAAAACAATGTTTTTCATTATTAACGATGAACAAACAGATCTTGTTTTTGATACAATTGATAAAGCTTTGGGCGGTTTAAAAAAACATAATACAGGGATTGCCTTTGCAATGCCTATTACAAAAGTTGCAGGAGTTGTAAAAGATGATTCATTATTTTAGTCAAACAGGAAACACCAAACTCCTTGGAGATTTTTTAAAAGACAATATCAACGATTCAAAAACAATCTATGTTGGTTTTTGGACAGATAAAGGAAACGCCAATCAAGAAGCTTTAGATTATTTAAAAACATTGCATCATCAAAAAATCTTTCTCTTTGGAACTGCTGGTTTTGGAAAAAGTGAAGAATATTTTAAACGTATTATAAATAAAGTGAAAGAAAGCATTGATTCAACCAATGAAGTTGTTGGAAGTTTTATGTGTCAAGGAAAGATGCCTGACTCTGTTCTTCAACGTTATCTTTCTTTAAAAGAAAGTGACAAGGCACCAAAAAATATTGATTTACTTATTGAAAACTACTATGAAGCACTAAATCA
The DNA here is from genome assembly GCF_020589955.1 of Faecalibacillus sp. TM498. NCBI lineage: Bacteria > Bacillati > Bacillota > Erysipelotrichia > Erysipelotrichales > Coprobacillaceae > Faecalibacillus > Faecalibacillus sp. TM498. Next base: position 118 of record NZ_JAJDKB010000065.1, on the reverse strand, counting down.
TCCAAATGAAGAAGATTTAGAAAATTTGAAAAAGGCTATCGTTTAATGATAACCTTTTTCTATTGGTATATTAAATTATCCGGTGCTTAGAGGTTCGCTCTAAATTATTAGGCGGAGT
>NZ_JAJDKB010000064.1:0-12196 GCF_020589955.1 Faecalibacillus sp. TM498 | reverse complement strand
GTTAAAATGAAAGATGAAATCACAAAGGTAGATATTTCAAAAGTAGATGCAACAACTGGAAAAGAAATCGAAGGGGCTAAACTTACATTAAAAGACAAGGAAACAGGTGAAGTAGTTGAATCGTGGATTTCTGGAAAAGAACCACACCGAATCGAAGGATTGACTGTTTCAAAAACTTATGTTCTTCATGAAGATTTAGCACCTGCAGGTTACAATGTTGCAAGTGATGTTGAATTTACAATCTCTGATACAGGAGAAGTTCAAAAAGTGGTCATGAAAGATGAAGCAAAACCTGTTGTTGTAAAAACAGGTGATGATAGTAATATCAGTTTCTATGTTGCAATGGGAATGTTTGCTTTAGGTTTGATCGTATGTTTCTATGCAAAAAGAAAATATGGAGAAAAGAATGACAAATAATGTCTGTTCGGTTTTAGCTTCACTTCTTATTCTTTTTGGAGTTGCTGGTTTAAAAATATATATTCAAATCAGACATCTGAAACAGATTAGACAGAAAATGAAGGGGAGAAATTTCTCCCTTTTTTCATTTGATAGAAAGGAAGATAAAAAGTGAAAGAATTACAAATAAAAGAGATTTGCCAAGAAATAATCGATAAACAGACCAAATGTAATTATTCAGTTGAGTATATCCTTAAAAATAAGGATGATATCGTTCGTGCAGTTGCTGTAAATAAACATACAAAAAGCACTATCCAACTTGATATTGTCGATGGTCGAAATCATACACAGAATCTTGATTATTTTAACTTCAATCCAGATTTGTTTTTGTTTAGTGATTTAGAAAGAGAATATGAATTGCTTTATGCACCGTTGAATGTTCATTACGATATTTGGCGCTATTCTAAAGAAAATCATGAAACTCTTATTCATAAAAAAGGAATGAATCTTTATTTTGATTTTTGTAAGCGGAAAGATATTACAGAAAATACAATGTTCTTATTGAGTCTTAATAAAATAGATATTTCAAAATTCTATCATGAAAAAAATGGCTCGTATGAAATCATTCAGGAAATGCATATCAATGATGATTCGATTGTTATAGGATACAGTCCTACATCTCCAGCTAAATTTGTTACTTGGGAAACAAATGGAAATAGAAAATATGGATTTTATACAGGACATTATTTTAATGATTATGAAGAAGCATATAAGGATATGGAGAAACGTTCAAAATATTTACTTGAGCAGAATCTGTGTAGAAAAAGGAACTTTTTAAGAAAAAATAAAATAAATCAAGAAAGGTAGGTGAGATGAAATGAATAAACTAGATACATTATATGAACTTCTTGAAAAATCATGTCATGATATTATTCAAAGTGAGGAATCATGGCTTTCATTTTTAAAAACATCCGGCTATCTTTATAATTTTAATTTTACCAACCAACTATTGATCTATCAGCAAAGACCTGATGCAAAAGCATGTACAGACTTTGAAACATGGAACAACAGGATGAACAGGTGGATCAAAAAAGGTTCAAAAGGTATAGCTCTTATAGATGATGATGGTCGATATACAAAAATAAGATATGTTTTTGATATTGCTGATACAAGGAGCCCACGTAATAGAGAACTTCATTTATGGAGTGTAAAAGAGTCGTTTCATAAACAATTGATAGATAAAATTGCAAAACAATTTGATATGACTTCAAATAACGAGGATTTAGGAAGTTTCATCAAAGAAATTGCAAAGGAACAGACAGGCTATTATGTTGATGATTATTTTAAAAGGTTGATGAAATTAAAAGACGGTTCTTTGCTAGAAAGCTATGAGGAAAATGAACTAAAGAATCTTTATAGAAATCTTTTAGAAAATTCAGTTGCCTACAGTTTAATGAGCAGATGTGATATTGAAACAAGATTTTATTTTGAAGCGGATGATTTTATATCAATAGAACTTTTTAATACACCTGAAATGTTGGGAGTAATAGGTAATTCCTTTCAGGAAGAAAGTAATTCACTTTTAAATGTGATTTCTCGTATTACAAAAGAATTGATAATTCAAAATCGCACATTTGAAAATAACAATCGTTTAGTAGATGATAAAATTGAAAAAAATGAAGGGAGTGTTATCAATGGAACAAATCACATACTCAACAGTGGGAGATTATCAAATGCCCAATTTGACAGTAGACAAGGAGATACCTTTAGGAAAATACGCAATGATGAAGAAAAAGTATCTGAAGGAACAGCAGCCAGAGATTCTCTTTTCACTTCGAGTAAGGAATCAACTGAACTCTTACTTAATGGAAACAGAGAAGAAAGCAAACGAGATGATAGAAATGTTGATGAAGGAATTGTTAACGAAAAATCCAGCACCAAACAAAGAGATACATCAGATGGAATGGGTACAGCATATGAACAACCTTCAAAAAACAGCGGAAGAAATCATTCTGAAGGAGATAATCTACAATTAGATTTAGGAATTGAAGAAGTCGATAAGGAAAAGGGTGGCGATAATGTATTGCCACACTTTGATTTAAGTGATTTACCTCAACTCTTAAGAGAAGATGTTTCATTGCAACATAGCAAAGAAGAAATTATTCAGTATTTTCATGAGCACACGGATGAAATTGAAAGGGCAGATTATTTAAAAGAATGTTATGATGATACGCTTGTTCAAACATTCAGGTGTCCAGAACATTATGACTATAGTTATCTTGGCTATAAAAAAAGAAATGATGGATTGGATGTATGGAGTGGTAACTACTTGAATATGAAAAGTAAATCGTACTTGTCTTTTTTTCAACTTCAAAGCTATCTTGCAAAAATTATTGAAAAAGATGAATATCTTACATCGCCTTATGAAAATGAATCAGGATTAAAAAGAGCATATGAAAACAAAATCATCAATGCGAATGTCTTTTATCATGTTTTTCAGTATAACGATGAACTTTTAGAATCTGCAGGAAAAATCATTGAGTTTTTTCAAACACATGACAGTGATGAAGAACGTTGTGAATATGTTCAACGTATATATCCTGACAGTATAAGAGAATGGAAAGTTGATGATGTCATTCTTGGATATGACAGATTAGATGATGGGTTGCATATTTATTTAGGAACTTTTGATAATCAAGTTGTTTCTTATGATTATTCATGGAATTTTGTTGCTAAAAAAATTGATGGCATGATATTATCTCGATATTTTGCACCAGATATACAGATTCCATCACTGGAGGAACAAAAAAATGCAGTATATGAGAATATTCAAAATTTTGAAAATGGAATCTATTTTTCACAACAGGAAATAGATAGAGTATTGACTCGTGGAAGTGGATTTGAAGAAGGCAAATACCGAATCAATCAAATGTTTTCAAAAAATACTACATTGAAAGAAAAGGTTCAGTTTCTAAAAAAAGAATATGGAGAGGGTGGAAGTTCTCCTGCAGTAGGTTTTATAAATGTCAATTATGATGCTAAGGGAATGAGTTTAAGTCGTTATCGTGAGATTGGAAAAGATGAAATCAAAATCACTTTAAAATGGGATAAGGTTGCTAAAAGGATAGATGAACTTATTCAGCTTGACAGATATCTTAATAAAAAAGAAAAAGAATATTATCCAACATTCTTGCAAAATCAACTTCAACATCAACTCGAATATGAAAGGAAAAGTATTAATCAAAGTCTTATCCCTGAATCTTCTGATGATTTACAGAATGAAAATATTCCAAAAGAGTATCAATGGAACTTGGGAGACAGCGTATATGTTGGAGCAACAGAATACAAAATTATTGAAAGTGGTAATGAAATAACTTTACAGGATGAAAGCTTCCCATTGTTTTTAGAATATTATTCTAAAGATGATTTTCTCAAATTGTTAAAAGAAAACCCATTAAATGACCATTTGTTAAAAACAATAACACAGGAAGTTCAAGATATAAACATTGATAGTTCAAACCATACAATCATTAAGAGGTACCTTCCTGACCTTGAAGATCAAATTAAGCGTTCTATGATTTATCCCGCATTACGTGATAGTGATACAACAGATGAAGAGGCAGAAGATTATATTCGAGAAGAATTGATTTCTATTATGCCTTCTTATGAAACGAAGGATCCCGATTTTTATAACAGATATCTTAATGATGATGATTTTAGAAAATCGCTTGTTGATTATTTGATTGATAGAACTTATGAAGATTATTCAATATCTAATGATATTTTCAATAAAGAAAATGAAGAAAATAGTCAGTTGTTTGAAAAAATGAAAAAAATAGTACCACGTATTATGAATGAAGTCTCTGGTTTTTGTAACATGATAACTGCAAGTGACAATGATGATCCTTTGATGATTCTATATGATCATGATGAAAAAACAATAGACATGTTCCACTATTATGAGGTAAATGGTATAGAAGTAAGTGAGCCTTATATGACCTTTAAAGTTGACTTTTCAAAAGAACTGTTAGAGCCGATTTCATATAAAAATGACTCAATTGATATTGAAATTTCTTCTGATAATAAAAATAAAGACGCTTTATCAACCAAAGATGATTTAGAAAATTATGCAAATCAATGGCTTGATAAACTTTTAGAAAAAAATTATATAGTTGAATCCAAGCAGGTATTTAAGGATAGCATTAACAAAAGAGAGATTTATCATATAGATTATGATGGCTCTTTTATTGTTTATACTGACATGCCTTATTCTTTAGTAAAGGAGTTCGCAGATAATTATAATTATATTGTCCCAGATAAGATTCAAAAAGAAGATATTTCAATTGATCCTGTTCAATCTGAAAAGATAAATTATCAAATCATGGATAAAGATTTAGGTAAAAGAACTCCAAAAGAAAGATACAACGATAACGTAGCAGCAATCAGACTGCTTTTTTCTTTAGAAAAACAAGGAAGAAATGCAACAAAAGATGAACAGGATATTTTGTCACGATATGTTGGCTGGGGAGGATTAGCAGATGTTTTTGATGAAAGTAAATCGAACTGGGCTAATGAATATCTTGAACTCAAATCATTGTTGAGTGAGGAAGAATATAAAAGTGCAAGAGAGTCAACACTGACTTCTTTTTATACTTCACCTGTTGTTATTGAAAGTATTTATAAGGCATTGAACAATTTAGGATTCAGACATGGTAATATTTTAGAACCATCATGTGGTATTGGTAATTTCTTTGGTAAGCTTCCAGATGAAATGAAAGATTCAAAGATGTATGGTGTGGAGTTGGATTCAATCAGTGGTCGTATTGCAAAACAGCTTTATCAAAATTCAAATATTGCAATAGAAGGTTATGAGGAAACTAAGTTACCAGATAGTTTTTTCGATGTAGCTGTTGGAAATGTGCCATTTGGAAACTTTAAGGTCGTAGATAAAAAATATGACAGGCTGAATTTCAATATCCACGATTACTTTTTTGCAAAAACAATCGACAAGGTAAGACCAAATGGAATTATTGCATTTGTGACTTCACGTTATACAATGGATAAAAGAAACAGCAATGTAAGAAGATATATCAATGAAAGATGTGAACTTTTAGGTGCCATCCGTTTACCTAATGATGCTTTTGGTGATACAAAAGCGGTCAGTGATATTCTGTTTCTTCAAAAAAGAGAGCGTCCTGTTTTAAAAGATGATGATTGGGTTTCAACAGGGATAACAGAAGAAGGATATGTCATCAATCAATATTATATTGATCACCCTGAAATGATCTTAGGAACAATTGAAAAAACACATGCAATGTATGGCAGAGAGGATATAACGGTCGTAGGATATGATGAACCTCTCAATGAATCATTTGAAAAAGTTATCTATAATATCAAAGGTCACATAGATGAAGTTGATATTGTGGAAGAAAATGAAAATGAGATTGAAAGTATACCCGCTGATCCACAGGTAAGAAATTATTCCTATACTGTTATAGGCGATAAGGTCTATTACAGAGAAAATTCTTTAATGAATAAAGTTGATGTTGGTGATACAACATTTAAAAGAATAAAAGGCATGATTAGAATACGTGATACTGTCAGAGATTTGATTACCTATCAAAGTGAAGATTATCCAGAGGAAATGATTGCTAAAAAGCAAAGTGAATTGAATGATTACTATGATGTTTTTACTCAAGCATATGGTTTGCTCAACAGTCGAGGTAATACCATTGCATTTAGAGAAGACAGTTCGTTCTATCTTTTATGTTCTTTAGAAAATTTAAACGAAGATGGAACTTTAAAATCAAAAGCAGCCATGTTTACTCAAAGAACGATTCGTAAAAAGAAAGAGTTTAACAATGTTGCTACAGCTAATGAGGCATTGATGGTGTCTTTAAGTGAAAAAGCAAAAGTCGACATTAATTATATGAGTGAATTGACGGGCATAAGTAATGAAAAAATCAAAGAAGATTTAGATAGTATCATATTTAAAGTCCCTAGTGTTTTAAATGAAGAACAGGAAGAATATGTAACAGCTGATGAATACCTTAGTGGAAATATCAGAGAAAAATTAGAAGTAGCTAAAATGTCAGCAGCAATTGATCCAAAGTATCAAAAGAATGTAGAGGCTTTAGAAAAGGCAATGCCTAAAGAACTTACAGCCAGTGAAATTGAGGTCAGACTTGGGGCAACTTGGATTCCAGTAGAAATCTATCAGCAGTTTCTTTATGAGTTACTTGATACACCTAGCTGGGTAAGAAACTATACGAAGATTTCTTATTCTTCTTATAATGCTAATTGGAATATCAGTGCAAAGAATATGGATAAAGAAAGTGTAAAAGCTGATAAGACTTATGGCACTTCAAGAGCAAACGCATATAGATTGATGGAAGATTGTCTTAATTTGAAACAGACAAAAATATTTGATTATGAATATGATGATGACGGTAATAAACAAGCAATTCTTAATAAAAAGGAAACGATGATTGCTCAACAAAAACAGGATACAATCAAAGAAAGCTTCAATAATTGGATTTGGAAAGATCCTCAAAGACGTGAAGAATTAACACAGATTTACAATCGATTATTCAACAGCATAAGACCCCGTGAATATAATGGTGATCATTTAGAGTTTCCAGGAATGAATCCTGAAATTACTTTACGAGAACATCAGAAAGACGCCATAGCACATATTCTTTATGGTCAAAATGTTCTTCTTGCTCACGTAGTGGGGGCAGGTAAGACTTTTGAAATGACGGCAGCATGTATGGAATTAAAAAGATTAGGTTTAGCACAAAAGCCGATGCTTGTTGTTCCCAACCATTTAGTTGAGCAATGGGGAGCAGAATTTTTACAACTCTATCCAAGTGCCAACATTCTAGTTGCAACAAAAAGAGATTTTGAAAAGAAAAATAGAAAAAAGTTGTTTTCTAAAATGGCAACTGGTGAATATGATGCTATCATCATAGGACATTCACAATTTGAAAAAATACCAATGTCAATTGAAAGGCAGAAGATGAATATTGAAAATGAAATTGAAGAAATTACAAATGGAATAAGTTCTTTAAAAGCAAACAATGGAGAAAGATTTACAATCAAACAGTTAGAAAGAACCAAGAAAGGCTTAAAAGCAAAACTCGAAAAACTGAATAAGAATGATAGAAAAGACGATCTAATTACTTTTGAAGAAATAGGAGTGGATCGTCTTTTTGTTGATGAAGCACATTTTTATAAAAATCTTTTTCTATTTACAAAGATGAATAATGTATCAGGACTTTCTACAACAGATGCACAAAAATCTTCAGATCTTTATTTGAAGTGTAGGTATTTGGATGAAATTACAGGAGGAAAAGGGGTTGTTTTCGCAACTGGAACACCTATTTCCAACTCGATGACGGAAATGTATACGATGCAGCGTTATTTACAGTATTCTACTCTAGTTAAGCATAATCTTCAGCATTTTGATTGTTGGGCTTCTACTTTTGGAGAAACAAGCACGAGTATCGAACTTGCCCCTGAAGGTTCTAGATACAGGATGAAGACTCGTTTTTCTAAATTCTTCAATCTTCCTGAATTGATTAATATGTTCAAGGAAGTAGCAGATATTAAGACGGCTGATATGTTGAATCTTCCTGTTCCTAATGCTCATTACCAAAATGTAGCAGTTAAACCTTCTGACATTCAAAAAGAACTTGTTGAAAGTTTAGGTGAACGTGCTCAAAAAATTAGAGATGGAACAGTTGATCCTCATGAGGATAATATGCTTAAAATTACGAACGATGGAAGAAAATTGGCACTTGATCAAAGGCTTATCAATGAACTTTTACCAGAAAATAAAAATAGCAAGGTCAATGCCTGTATTAAAAATATATTGAAGATATATCATGAAACAGTGGAAGAAAAAAGTACACAGCTTGTCTTTTGTGATATGTCTACTCCTCGTAATGATGCATTCAATGTCTACGATGAAATTAAAAATAAACTATTAGAAGAAGGAATCCCTGAAAGTGAAATTGCATATATTCATAATGCAAAAACAGATGTTAAAAAGAAAGAACTCTTTTCTAAGGTTCGAGAAGGTAAAGTAAGAATTCTGATAGGTTCGACAGGTAAAATGGGAGCTGGAACAAATGTACAAGAACGCTTGATAGCAATACATGATCTGGATTGCCCTTGGCGACCTTCGGACTTGGAGCAACGCGCAGGAAGAATCGTAAGACAAGGAAATAGAAATAAGGATGTTTATATTTATCGTTATGTAACAGAAGGTACATTTGATGCTTATCTATATCAGTTGGTTGAAAATAAACAAAAATTCATAGGGCAAATTATGACAAGCAAATCTCCTGTAAGAAGTGCTGAAGATATAGATGAAGCTTCACTTTCTTATGCAGAGATAAAGGTACTAGCGAGTGGAAATCCCAAAGTGAAAGAAAAGATGGAGCTTGATACGAAAGTATCCAAATTAAAACTTGCCAAAGCAAACTATCTCTCTCAAAAATATGATTTAGAAGATAGAATTATTAAATATTATCCACAGAAGATTAAAAACATTAAGACAAGGATTGAAGGGCTAGAAAATGATATAAAAGATTTAAAACCTCAAAAAGAGTTTCAACAAATAAAAATCAAGGATATGTTGATAGTGGATAAAAAACAGGCAGGAAATGCAATACTTCTTGCCTGTAAGGAATATGATGGTCAGGATAAAAAATACATTGGGGAGTATAGAGGATTTGATTTGTACATTCAGTTCAACAGTTTAAGTCAATATTACATCATGTCTTTAAAGAAAGAACTTTATTATCCTGTTGAATTAGGAAATGATGTTTATGGGAATCTTACAAGAATTGATAATGCTATTGAAAATATTCCAAAAAGTTTAAAAGTGGAAAAGGAACTTTTTCAAAATACATTGCAACAGTTGCATAATGCTGAACTTGAAGTAGAAAAGCCATTTGAAAAAGAAGATGAATTGAATAATGCCTTAAAGAAACTGTCCAAAATCAATAAAGAACTTGATTTAGATAAGAAAGAAAATATTCCAGATACTTCTGTTCAAAAAAACGATACAGGTGTTGATCGTAAATCAAAAGTAAATAGGATGCGATAAGTATGTCAAATAAGTTTTACACAGATGAGGAGGCACAAGAATTACAAAAGTTGGATGTATTTACTTATCTGTATAATTATGAACCAAGTGAACTTGTTAAATCAGGGAAAAATGAATATCGAACGGCAACGCATTCCTCTTTGGTTATCTCTAATGGTAAGTGGATATGGTTTTCTCAAGGAAAAGGTGGGGTAAGTGCAATCAGTTATTTAATGGATGTTAAAGGTATGAACTATTATAAGGCTGTAAAATATGTTGATAAATGTATAAGAGATAGTCCGCCTGTTTATCATGTAAACAAATGTTCAAAAAAGAACGATGGTATTTTCAGATTGCCAACCGTTTCAAAAGATAATAAAAAAATGATGTACTATCTAAAAAATAAAAGAAAAATTGATAAAGAAGTTATTCAATTTTATTATCAAAAGGGAATGATCTATGAATGCAGTTATGATCACTCTGTTGTCTTTGTAGGATATGATGAAAAAGGAATAGAACGTTATGCTTCAAAAAGAGCAACAGATGGTGATTGGAAGATGGACGTATTTAACAGTAATAAGGAATATAGTTTTCAATTGGTAAATAAAGAAAGTGATGTTTTAAATATCTTTGAAAGTGCAATTGACCTTATGTCTTTTCAAACTTTAGAGAAGTTGCATAAAAGGAATTGGAAAAAGAACAATTATCTTTCTTTATCAGGAGTAACAGCAATAGGTAATTCTATTGAGGAAAGTGAATTACCTATTGCCTTAGGTAAATTTTTAGAAATAAATCCTCAAATTAAAGTTTTAAATCTATATTTGGATAATGATAAGGCAGGAAAAAACAGTATTGCAAAGATCAATTATCTTTTAGGTAAAAACTATCAAATCTATGATAAAGGACCTAAAAAAATGAAAGATGTCAATGAAGTTCTGACAAGAAAATTTAAGCAAAAAGAAGAATACAGTAGATAGGAAGGTCATGGATCAAATTCGTGACCTTTTATTATACAAGGAGAAAATGATGAAAGAATATGTTGTTGAAATTACAGAAGTATTACAGCATCAAGAAACAGTAAAAGCTCATTCCAAAAATGAGGCAATTAATGTTGTAAGAGAAAAGTATAAAAATGAAGATGTAATACTTAATGATGAAAATATAACGGATTTAAGATTTGATGTTCTTGAGGTCAAGAAAAAACTTTTTGACAGGGAAAGATAGTTTTCCAGCAGGATAATAAATTCATTAAATAGAAGTATTATCCTGTTGATGACTTTTGTAGCAAGCAAGGACTTTTGTACCCAAAGTCAGCTTGTTAGGGACAATCCCTAAGACCCTGCAGGAAATGGAGTAGATAAAATTGAACAAGATCAAAAGAAATAAAGAGATAAAAGTAAGATTGTCTTTGATTGAATTAGAAAATTTAAATAAATGTGTTAAGAAAACAGGACTGTCAAGAGAAGAATATATTCGTACATTGATAAGTGGATATGTTCCAGCACCAAGAATCAGTGATGATGTTAAAGAAATTATTAAGCAGTTAAGAATGATAGGTAATAACTTAAATCAGATTGCAGTTATTGGTTATAAAACTGGAACAATTGATATTTTAAAATATAAGAGAAACTGTTCAGAACTTGAAAAAAATGTTCAATTAATATTAAGCAATGTTACTGAACCTACAAGGATGGAAAAGTAAAATGGCTACAACAAGTATATGGGCAGTTAAGGATAATTTGGACAGGGTTTTAAATTATGCTTCTAATCCTCTTAAGACAAAAGAAACGGATAGTGGTTATGAATATGAAGAACTTGGGAATGTTATTGATTATGCTGTCAATGATGATAAAACTGAAAGACAACTTTATGTCAGTGGTTTAAATTGTCATCCCACAACTGTTCTTCAGCAAATGGAACAGACAAAAAGGAATTCACACAAGGAGGATGGTGTTCTAGCATTTCATGCGTATCAGTCTTTTTTACCAGGGGAGGTTACTGCTGAAACAGCACATCAAATTGGATTAGAACTTGCCCATCAGATGTGGGGAGATGATTTTGAGGTATTGGTCTGCACACATACAGACAAGAAACATTTTCATAATCACTTTGTTATAAATTCTGTTTCATGGACAACATACAAAAGATTTTTAAACAAACATTCCGACTATGACAGAATGAGAAGGTTGTCGGATGCACTTTGTGAAAAGTATAGACTCAATGTAATCACAGATCCTAAAAAGGGAGTGCACTATTCTGAATGGCAAGCAAAAAAACAGAAAAAGCCTACACGAAGAACGCTTATAGAAGATGATCTTGAACGTGCTATTGCATCATCAAGAACATTCACACAGTTTTTACAATATCTTAAGTCTATTGGATATGATGTGAAAACAAATGTAAAACATATTGCAGTCAAACCACCCGGAGCACCTCGTTTTTTTAGACTTTATAAAGTAAGAAATGATGGAACATACAGCGAAGAAAATATCAAGAAAAGAATCATTGAACAGGATCTGTATTTTGAAAAAAGAACACGAATCAAAAGTAAATATCAATATCATGGAAATATCAAAAAGGCAAAAAAGATAAAAGGAATAAAGGCATTGTATTTCCATTATATGTATCGAATGGGAATTATCCCTAAAAATGGGGCTGTAAAGAAACCTAACCTTTTGGATTAGGTTCATCAGCCTCTTTTTTTAG
>NZ_JAJDKB010000063.1:0-12235 GCF_020589955.1 Faecalibacillus sp. TM498 | reverse complement strand
GAAACACAAACCATTAAAATAAACAATCCCATCAACATAATGCAATAAGGTTCACTAAAATCAAGAATATCATCATATGTCACCTTTTTAGCGAGATATGGATTAATAATAAAATGTAAAAACAATAAACAAATACTGAGTGTTGTGACAATAGAAACAATTAAACCATATGCTTTTTTTCTTTCTGTCCACAACATTTCTAATGCAAACTTCAACATAACTTTCACCTACTATTCTAATGCTTTTTTAATATCACTTGCTTTGTAATAAACATGATCAATTTTTTTGTCTTCTACATGAATCATCATTGGGACTTGTTTTATTGTAATATCTTCATAGTCTGTCACATTTTTATAATCAAAATCTTTTCCTCTTTTTAATGTAGTATCTTCAATATTGAAATAATAAACATTAGATATGATTGTCATTTCCTTTTTAAGATCCTCATTTGCTTTTTCACATTTCTTATTTCCTACTTCATAAAAATAAACAAAATATGAATCACTTTGAGGATTATTTAAAAGATTCTTTTCTTCAATATGTTGATATAATACCTTACCCCCTTGAAGATTTTTAAATGGATCTTTTGGCCCTTTTAACATATTAATTACCACCACAATTAAAATTCCAATAATACAAATTCCTAACATTTTTAATGTCTTTTTACTCTTTTCCATAAGTCTTTCCTCCCTTGACACCTTCAATGTAGACTATAGAGTCACTTTATACTCAAGTATTTTTTGAAAATTTCTTTAATTTTCCTCTCTACACTTATTATTTTATGTATTTTTTCTGCTTTTTATATTTTTCTGGCATGGAAGTGAGTTTTATGGCACGAAAATAAAAAAGTAGGCTATTTTAACCTACTTCATTGATTGAATACTTTTAAAAACACATAACTCATTATCCTGTGTCACTTTATATTGAGCATCTATATGTTGTGCTGATTGTTTAATAGAATTATCAAATGTTAGTTTCATATTTTTCGAAGTCAGAACTTCGATAATATTAAATCCTTGTTTTTCATAAATGTTGATTGTTATTTGTGTAGCTTCTTTTTTAAATAAATTAATAATTTTAATTAAGTACTCTACATACTCTCTATCCAAATAATAATCTGTATGTGAAATATTAATAGATGTATGGACATCTATTCCATTATTACTTAAATCATTAATTTTTTGATTCATAAAATAATCAAAATAGGGATTATCTGTATTAATAATGGCTTTAAATTTTCCAAAGTTACGAATATACTGATCTATCAATTCAATATTTTCATCATATTTTTTATTTTGTTCATTTAGTTTTACCTGCATTAAGATATATCTCAAATTATGTTCTAATTGATAAATATCTTCAGACATTTTAGAAAGCACTTTTTCATTCTCTTTCTTATATCTAATTTCTTCGTTTTTCAAACGAATACGTGTAGATTCTTCGTTTTCTTTTAATAGTTTTCCATAAATGTTAAATATAACCAAGGTAACTATGGCAGTTAAGAACATACAAAATAAAGTATCTGTTGGATTTATATTGTTGATCGTGTAATCATTACCAAGAATATAAAGTTCTAATAATAGAATCAAGAAAACGCCTATAATACTCGTCCATCTTTTAGTATCCAAATTAGAATTATATTTCATTTTTCTATTCAAAATATACAAAGAAAACAATAAATACATTGTTTTAGAAACAATCATTAGAATCTTTAGCTTTGCTGCTGGATCAGATATTATAAAATCTAGTGAACTTCCTAGTATTAAAGTAATCATATTGCAAACCAAGTCCATTATCAAAACTGATAAACAAACAATAATATTCCCTATACTCATTTTTTTATTGAAAACTTTCAAAAACAAAATAAGTACTCCAGCCAATAAAACAATTGCCAACCAACTTTCACTAATAAAATAATTTCCTGCCGTTATCGTTGCAAAAACAGCAAGAATAAAAAGCCATAGTTTTTCCATCTGTTTAAAATCAAAATACTTATATATAAAATAACACATGATAGAACTTTCAATAATATTTATAATCAAATCAAATAAACTCATGATATCAAATACTCCCTATATTGAAACATAAATTCATCCACATATTTTTTCCCAAGTGTAATGCATGTTTCATCTTTTAATATAATATTATTCTTATCTACTTCTTTAATGTACATCATAGATACCGCATAGCTTCTATGAACTTGTACAACAACAGGACTATCTATCAATTTTAAAGCATCTTTTAAACTAGAACGGTAAGTATATGTTTCTTGATCACATACAATGCTGATATCATGTCCAAAAGAAGTAATATAATGGATGTCTTTTAAAAAGATACTTGTCTTTCGTCCATAATAATCAAATGTAATCATCTTCATTGTCTTTTTGTAATAAATGTTTAATAGCTTAAATAATTCTTTTAAATCATTTTCTAAATTTTGTTTTCTTACAAAATAAAACGGTTGTGTTGCAAGTGAAGAAAAAACAAGTTCTTGTCTTGATGATACATAAATAATCGGATAATCAACATTGTTCATTTGTAATCTTTTTATAATGTTGATACCATTTAAGTCCTTTAAATCGATATCAATAAATAACAAATCAATATTTCGATATTGAGAAAAATCATCAAACTTTTCATTTATTTCTAACACTTGATAATTTTTAAAAATTCCTTTTAAAAAACTATCAATATAACCACTTAATTTATAACTAAACTTTCTATCATCATCAACAACTAAACATTGCATTTATCTACCTCTCTTACATCCTCTTATATTAAGTATAAAACAATGATCCACCCATGTCTATTTAATGAGTGGATCATTCTATTAATTAAATATTCAATTCTACATTAATGTTTGATTCATGATTATGTTGACTATAAATCGCATGTGCATGATAGTATTCATTATTCTTCAAATTATAAAATGTAAACATTATATTTTCCTTTTCAATCACTTCATTAAATAGGGAGAAAATATTATATAAAATATCTTTATTTTTCTTATCAAAATTTTCATTCACTTCTAAGAAAATACACCATGAACAATGAACATACTGTAAAATATCATTTTGAATTTCTTGTTTATTATCATATTGATAACATTGAATCTTATTCTTACTCAAGAAACAATTTATTTTATTTGTAAACAATTCTTTTTGAATATTAGCTACAATAATCTCATCAAATATTTTCATTTCTTTTTTTATACTGCTTATTAATTGATTATTATTACCATTAATAATAACACAGGTTACTTTGGGTTTTATTAATTGAAAATTATTACGTGCAATTCTATTAATGTCTAAATTTACTTGATTTTCAATATCTTTAAAATTATGAATTGATTGAATAATATGTGAGCGTTTTTCCATAATAATTTTTATTAATCAAGTGCCTTTTTAATATCACTTGCTTTGTAATAAACATGATCAATCTTTTTATTTTCTACATGAATAAGCATTGGTACTTGTTTTATTGTAATATCTTTATAATCTGTCACATTTTTATAATCAAAATCTTTTCCTGTTTTGATATCTTTTGCTTCTTCCATATTGAATACATAAATGCTTGATTTCCCTCTAACATAAGATTTAACTGCTTCATTTGTATCTTTGCATTTTTCATTTCCTGTTTCATAGAAATAAACATAATATGAATCATAATCTTTACTATTCAATATATTGCTTTCTTCAACATGTTGATATCCAAGTTTAACACGATCATCATTTTTAAATGGATCTTCTGGTTTTTTCAACATATTTACTGCCACCACAATTACAAGTCCAATAATACAAATTCCAATCATTTTTAATGTCTTTTTACTCTTTTCCATAAGTCATTTCCTCCTTTGACATCTTTAACATAGACTATAGAGTCACTTTATACTCAAGTATTTTTTGAAATATTTTTTATATTTCCTCTCTACACTTATTATTTTATTTATTTTCTTTTAAATCGGTATCTTTCTGGCATGGAAGTCAGTTTTATGGCACGAAAAAAGATGAACATATTTGTCATCTTTGATTTATAATTTATTCTTATATAAGTTAAACTTTAAAATAAAATTAATTTCATTTTTATGATACTTGACTTCTATCTCACCATTTATTTTAAAAACAAGTTCTTTTGTAATCGTAAGTCCCAAGCCTGAACTTTTTTCTGTTCGACTATTAGATGTTGTATAAAATTTATCAAACAATTTTCCTACATTTTCATCATTAATATCATAAGTATTATTTTTAAAGACATAAATCAGTTCATCTTCTTTGACTTCATTTTTGATAGAAGCTTTTTGACATCCATGTTTAACAATGTTTGATATGAGATTATCAAATATTCTTTTTAAAGCTTTTTCATCAGCAATAATAAAAATATTTTCAATTAAATCTAAATCAAGCGTGATTTGTTTTTCTTGAAACAAATCATAATACATTCCTAAAGTATCTACAAAAAGATCATATGTATTGACGACTTTTAATTCTATAGGAAACGTATTTGATTCAACTTTAGCTAGTTCAAAAAAACTTTCCATCATATTTTTTAAAGAATCAATTCTTGCTTCAATAATTTTTATATATTCTTTTCTTTTATAAGCATCTATTTCTTCCATATTAATAAGTTGTAAATAACCTTGAATAGAAGTTAAAGGTGTTCGTAGATCATGAGACATATTCAAAATTGTAGATTTAAGAACTTCATTGGATTCTTTACTTTTCATTTCTATTTGTCTTGTTTGATCAATGAATTGATTGATGGTTTGAATAAGTTGTATTGTATCTTTATCAATGTATTCTTTGGTAATATGGGCATTGGTTGATTGTTTCATAATTTTTAAAAACTGTAAGTTAATATGACGTATTTCTTTTTTTAAAAAAAGAAGATGTATTCCTAAAAATAGTAATAATATACTTAATAAAACAATCATAATATATAAAATCAACATATTTTAAATCCTATTCCCCAAACTGTTTCAATCGTTGGTGTTATGGGATTGACTTCTTTTATTTTTTTACGAATATTTTTTATATGTACAGTTACTGTTTGGGTATCAATACAATAGTCCTCATGCCAAACCTCTCTAAATATCTTTTCTTTACTAATTACTTTATTAGGATTTTGTATAAGCAACATAAGAATATCAAATTCTTTAGAGGTAAAATAAACATTCCGCCCATCAACAAAAACTTCTCTTGTATCTTGATTTAAGATTATATTTTTAAATTCTTCATTCTTTTTATAAGAAACTTGTTGGTTCAGATATTTTTGGATATTTCTTTCCACTTTGAGTTGTAATTCTTCTAAATTAAAAGGTTTTAAAAGAAAATCATCTGCTCCTAACTTTAAAACTTCAATTTTTGCTTCTTCTTCATTTTTAGCGGATACAGTAATAATAGGCACATCACTTACTTTTCGTACTTCTTGTATAATTTCTTCACCTGATAGACCGGGTAACATTAAATCTAAAATAACACAACAAATATCTCTTTCATTTTTTAATCTCAATAAACCTTCTGTTCCTGAAAAAGCTTGAATTGTTGAATAGCCTTTTATCACAAAATAATCATTAATAAAATTATTAATATCACTATCATCTTCTACAATCAAAACACAATTCATCTTTCCACCTTCTTTTTTCTAGCATTATACCTTATTTTAGGCTATATCTCGATAACAAAACACATAAATTCCTAGAATCAAAGAAAGGATGATAAGAATAAAACCAACAAATTCTGTTTTACAAATGATCGTTGCACTTAAACTATTTAAATAAGCAAGATGGTCTAAACATGTTACTGGATCAATTTCTGATAGATGAATAGAGGTTACGATTTCTGAAACAAAAATCATAATAAATTGATATAAAACCGTAAAAAGCGTTGTTGCCATATTACTTTTAAATAAGATTCCTATAAAAATCATCACTCCAATAAAACCAATATAAAGTGGTAATTGTAATACAATGATTTTTAAAACAATGATTAAATCACTCAATTGAATACTTACAAAACCATTAAATAAAATACTCATTACTAAACCTAAAACGACATATAAAACAGGTAAGATCAAGGCAAATAAAGCACATACAAGCATTTTTGAAAGATAAATCGTTATTCTTGAATATTGATAAGAAACGGTATTTTTAATTGTTTTATATTTAAAGTCAGAAATAAAAACATTAATAATAATAGGAATTAAAAAGAAAAGTATAACGTTTGATCCTTTTAAAAGCTCTATCATCATTTGTGTTCCTTTTTTATCAAAATGAATAAGATTATAATTCATACTATCTGACATCAAAGTCATCACACCATCTCCGCCTTGAGCTAAACCATTTCCTAATAAAAGAATACCTAAAAAACCTAAGGTAATCCAAAGTAAGATCTTACTTTTCCATAATTTATAAAAATCAGCTTTTATAATATTAAACATGACTTTCCACTCCTTTAATTAATGATAAATAATAATTTTCCAAACTGACATTTGAAATATTCATTTTATTAAGAATAACCCCTTCTTGAATTAAAGTTGTTGCTACTTGAGAACTTTCATTTACAAAATCATAAAGATAGATTGTATGATCGTCCATCACTTTAAAATTTTCTGTATGTAATTTTTGTTCAAGAGTTATCGATGCAAGACCAATATTTTCAACATCTAAAGAAATATATTTTTTAAGCTTTTCTTGTAATTTTTCTGCCGTAATTTCTTCAATCATTTGTCCTTGATGAATAAAACCATATCTAGTCGCTATCATCTCTAATTCATCTAAAATATGACTGGAAATAAGCATTGTAATACCGTATTTCTTATTGAGATGACTTAATATTTCTCTTAATTCTACAATTCCTTGTGGATCTAAACCATTTAATGGTTCATCTAAAATCAGTAAATCAGGATGATTAATTAAAGCAAGAGCCAACCCTAATCTTTGTTTCATTCCTAAAGAATAATTTTTGTATTTCTTTTTCCTAGCATTTTCTAAGCCAACCATCTTTAATACTTTTTCAATACTATTTATTTCAACAATTCCTTTATATTGAATATAATATTTTAAATTTTCATAGGCTGTCATATAAGGATAAAATGCTGGATTTTCAATAATCGCTCCTATTCTTGATCTATTTATTTGATTATCTAAAGTATCAAATAACTCTAACTGTCCTTGTGTCTCTTTAATTAATGACATAATGATTTTCATAGTCGTTGATTTACCTGCCCCATTTTGTCCAATAAAACCATATATATCCTTTTGATAAACCGTCATATTTAAATGATTTAATATTTCTGTTTGTCCTCTTTTTTTAGAAATATCTCTTAATTTTATTACTGTATTATTCATTTAACATCCTTCTTTCTGGATAAAAGTATATTTCAAATACTTTTACTTTTTAATAAAAAAATAAAGAAAAAAGTATAAAGAAAGTATAAAGATTATAACGTGTTAAACCTTCCATAATAGTAAATAACTCTATTATTTGATAAAATAATAAAGTGAAAGGAAAGAAAATAAATGAAGATACTTATATTTGATGATAATAGACAAGATAGAGAACATTTAACGAACTGTCTCAATTCATTTTTTGAAAACAAAGATATTTCTTATCAAATCACAACATGTCAGAATAAAGATGAATTATTGCATGATATCAATCACTATGACTTTTTATTTTTAGATATCGAACTTGGTCAAGAAAATGGTATTGACTTAGATCTACAACTTCAAACAATACAGCATCATTGTCATATTATCATTACAACAAATTATTCTAAATACGCTATTGATGGTTATAAAATACAAGCAGAGCGTTATTTTATTAAACCTATTCATCAACAAGAATTTGATTTAGAAATGAATGGTGTTATAAAAAATTATATAAAAGATAAAAACTATTTTTTTGATAAAAAAATATGTGATTCTAAGATTTATATCAAAGATATTCTTTATATTGAATTTATTGATCGTAAATCCATGATTCATAAATTAAACGGTGAAATAATCATGACAAATTGTACATTAAAATATTGGTATGATAAGCTAAACATTTATAGTTTTGCTTATCCATATAAAGCATTTTTAGTTAATTTAAAATATGTTAATGCTCTTTATAAAAAAGATATAGAAATGACTAATGGTGAAATGATTCCTTTATCTAGACATTATAAAAAAGAATTTGAAGCAAAATATATTGATTTATTACAGGATACATTATGATTATTCTTTCTAATATCATTTCATTTCTTTTGTTAACTTATCTTACAAATTCTTTTTTATCACCAAAATACAACAAAACAAAATCTTTGCTTATTTTTGTTTTATTTTTTATACCTTTAATTTTTATAACTATTGAATCAAAGTATATATTTATTTTATTTTTATATTTTATTGTTTGCTTTTTATTATATAAAGGATCATTTATTCAAAAAACACTCATCATTATACCGTTTTATATTATTCAAATATCATTAGAATTACTTATTTTTCATATTCAAACATTTTTTAATTATGAAATTATTCTAGCTGCGTTATTTATTTTGTTTTTTATAAGTATTTATATTTACATTTTAAAAAATCTAAAACGTTTATATTCATTAAAATATATCAAATTCATTTTTATATTTCCTATTCTAACAATTCTTTGGTTTGGAGATATTGATTGTAGTTATTTTTTATCTACTAGTACAACAGATTTGTTTGATTTACTAAGTATTCCTGTGTTAAATTTATTGCTATTTATCATTACGCTACTTACAACCAACTATATTTCTTTGAAAAAACAAAAAGAATTATTTAATTCAAAATATGAATTATTACAACAACACTATGATTATAATTTTAAATTCTTACATGATTTACTTCATACATGTAATCAACTTAATATTCAATTTGATAATCAAAATTATGAAAATGCTAAAGAAATATTAAATCAATTAACTCAAACAACCTATAAAGAATTTAATGCTATTTATAGTCAATCGCTTGTTTTAAATTATGTCATCAATAATCATTTAAATACATTACTTGAAAATAATATTGATATTAAAACAACTGTTGAAACAACTTTTAATTATTTAGATTTATATACACAACTTGAATTATTTGACTATTTATTAAATCTAGCAATTAAAGCATGTTTAATAAATCAAAATAAAATAATTATTATAAAAGCAAAAGAAAAAAATAATTCTGTACTTTTTAAAATAACATTACCTTATATTGTAATCAAAAAAGATTTACTTTATCACGATTTAAACAAAATACTTTCTCATATAACTTATGAATTAAATATCAAAGAAATTGATTCAAATTATATAAGTTTACTTATTATATTTAATATTTAGGATTTGTCTCAGACAAATCCTTTTATAATAAAGGCCTTATTATACTCGTCCAAATCAATCATGAACATTCTAATAAGGCATAGATTTTAATATATAAATTTACTATGAGTGTTTTATGTCTTTTTTATCATCACAAATGATAAAATATGTGTCAGCATTAATACAACAACAATATTTAATAAAAGATATTGACCAATTTCTTTAAAAATAAAAGATACAATAAAAATCATCATGGGATGTAATAAATAATAATATTTAGAATATTGACTCCATTTTATTTTTAAATTTATATGATTTGTTATATAAATCACAGAAATAAATAAATAATAAGTAACTGGAATACATGAAAGCAATATATTACTATCTAATCTATGGAAATCATGTAAAATAATAGCTTCAAAAATCAAGAAAAAACATGAAACAATTAATTTAACAAAACAATTTTTTGAATAAACATTATCTTTTAACCCCATCTTATATCCCAAAACCACATAGAATAATCCAAAAAATAGAAAATTACGTGTTGTAAAAAAGATATTAAAATAATATGTAACAAGTTCTTTAATAGAAAGTGGAAGCAATCCATAATATGTTTCTGTTGCTCCAAATAATAATAAGAAGAAAGATATTATAAATAAATAATTTAATTTATATTTTTCTTTCCATTTTTTAAGTACAAATAAAGATAACATTAAAGCTGGAAAATACCACAAATGGTAATATACTCCGCTATAACATAGCATAACAATCAATACAATTGGTAATAAAACAATGATCAATAAAATAATTAACGGCATAGAAATATTCATTTTTATAATATATTCATTGATTTGCGTTAGATATTGAATCATTGTCATTAAAATGATTGGTATATAAATCAAACTCCACATTAAATAAAGTGGTATCGTACGTTTAATATAAGTGTCTATATAATTACTTTTATCTTTTTCTTTTTTAGCAACAAAGTAGCCTGTAATGATAAAAAACAAAGGTACACAAATCCTTGATACAATATTATTAAAAGCCAAGTCAAGTTCATTAGAATAATGAATAAATGGTCTTAAATGTAAAATAATAACTAAAATAGATAAGACATATTTTAAAATATTTAAATTTTGATAATAGATTTTATGTTGATGATAATTATCATCTATGTTTTCTTGAATATAAATCGTTATATAACTAAAAAGCGCAATCATAGTAACCAATACAATTGGATAAGCAAGTTTATTGTCATACTGTAATACATTTATAATTCTTAAAAACCAAACTAATAAAGTTATAATAAATATTATAAATAATTTATTTTTTAATTTCATAATTTAACCTCTTACGTTTATTATATAAGGTATCTTTTACGTGTACAAGATACAAAAAACGAGAGTTATTCTCATTAAAATCTATAACTCTCGTCACTGTTTTAAACTATTTTAAATATTCATTTAATTTTTTTCTATTAATGCCATGAACAGAAAATACAACAGAGATAAAAGTCATTAAAACAATATACAAATAAATATAAAAAATAACTTTCCCATTAAACATCAATGATAAAAAATTAAATGTTGAAACATATCTTAAATAAAACATTCTTATCATTGATAAACCAAGATATCCTATAATAAAAGCAATTGTTGAAATCAATAGATGTTCTAACAAAATAATGACTATCACATCTCTTTTACTTCTTCCTAAGGCATATAAAACTGCAAGTTCACGATTACGTTTTTTTATATAACCCTTATTTAAAAACAAAATAACAATACCAAGAATCACAGCTACTAAAATAATAATTCCTACATTAATCAAAACCGTTTGAATATAAGACTCTCTAAATTCACCATTTTTAAATTCATATTGAGACATTAAGCGTAGATGAGGAAATAATCTATTTAATTCTTTCGTGACATTTTTTACATCTTTTTGTGACTTACAAACAATGATCATATCATCAAGACCAGTTCCAATAGCTTTTAAGTAAGAATCATAATCTCTGAATACAGTTTTATGGATATCATGGGATTTATTTTCTTGATTAAAATCATTTACATGATTTTTATAACTTTCTAGAGTTTGAAAAAGTTCTAAAAAATCATAATTTTGATAACTTGTATAAATATATTCTGTTAAGCCAATATTATTTTCATAATTTGTTTTATAAATACCAGATACTTTATATTTTTGATTTATTTGGTTTCTTTTTTCATTAATAATTGGTAATTCTATTGATTGATTAATAAGAGCATTTAGATTTTCATTTTTAAGATAATTGTAAGCTAGAAAATCAGGAATAAGAATTTCATTTTTTTCTGGGTAAGTACCATAAAGAAGATCTATATGTTTTGGATTATAATGTTTCATATAAGAGCTTGGTACTGTTAATGTTTTAAACTCCATTTGAACTTTATCTGGAAAATGAACATAACTTTTTGTTTTCTTAATTTTATTTGAAAAAGAATCTTTATATAACACCAGATTTAATTCATTACCCTTATCATCAACGCTTGTTTCTACATTACCATTATATAATTTTGCTTCTTTAACTCCTGAAATATTTTGAACGTCTTTTAAATCTTTATTTGAAAAGCTAATGCGAGCTCCATCATTAGAAATGATAACATAATTATTTTTTGCACAATCATTTAAATATTGTTTTGTATAATGGGTTGTTGATACATAAATGGTTTTATTATCAATACCTGAATAAAATTCATAAAGATCATTAATGGAAACACTATAAAAGAATAAAAAAATTGTCATAAACAACATAAAAATAATAGATACAGGTATATAATTTGCTAAAGTGAAAAGTTAAATTCCACTTTAAAAAAATGAAAAATAAAAGTAGAATTTACTCTTTCAGAAAGCAGATTTTATAAGAATATTAGGT
>NZ_JAJDKB010000062.1:0-12452 GCF_020589955.1 Faecalibacillus sp. TM498 | reverse complement strand
AAACAATTGATTTCTTTGTTAAATTTGCAGAAGTATGTTTCAAAAGATATAAAAACAAAGTTAAATACTGGATGACTTTCAATGAAATCAATAACCAAATGAACTTTATTAACGACATTTATGGTTGGACAAACAGTGGAGCTCATTTTGGAGACTATGATAGTCCAGAAGAAGCAATGTATACCTGTGGACATCATACATTAGTGGCTTCAGCTAAAGCGGTAAAAATAGGTAAAGAAATCAATCCTGATTTCAAAATTGGAAATATGATTTCTATGGTTCCAATTTATCCATTTAGTTGTCGTCCAGCAGATCAAGTATTAGCACAACAACAAATGCATGATCGTTTCTTCTTCTGTGATGTACAATGTCGTGGACATTATCCTGCTTATGCTTTAAAAATGTTTGAAAGAAATGGATTTAATATTGATATTACAGAAGAAGACAAAAAAGTATTAGTTGAAGGTACTGTTGATTATATTGGGTTTAGTTATTATATGTCGAATACTGTAGATTCTAATTCCATTAGAGATATTTCTATAACAACAGATGGATCAAGTAAACATTCAGTTAAAAATCCTTTTATTCACGAAACAGCATGGGGATGGGCTATTGATCCAGAAGGATTAAGATACACTTTAAATATGTTCTATGAAAGATATGAAAAACCATTGTTTATTGTAGAAAATGGTTTTGGTGCTATTGATGTAAAAGAAGAAGATGGTTCTTGTCATGATCCATATCGTATTGATTACTTAAGAGCTCATATCGAAGAAATGAAAAAAGCTGTTGAAGAAGACGGTGTTGATTTAATGGGATATACTCCTTGGGGATGTATTGACTGTGTTTCATTTACAACAGGTGAAATGAAAAAACGTTACGGATTTATCTATGTAGATAGAGATAATGAAGGTAATGGTACACTTGAAAGAAGCAAAAAAGATTCTTATGATTGGTATAAGAAAGTTATTGCTTCTAACGGTGAAGAACTAGATTAAAAGGGCTAATTACAAGCCCTTTTAATCTAGTGAGATATGTCTTTTTACTTTTTCTTCAGGATGAATATTATCTCTTCGTTTACCTGTCATATCGAGCACTTTAACACGAAAAACTTCTGTTACTTTTGCGACTTTTTCATTGAATTTAAAATCTTCTTCATGATAATGTCTCATTAAGATTTTTAACGCATTAATCTTATTTTCATCTTCAACAAATTCTACAATACCATGTCCAATGACACTTTCATACCCCATTGTACATGACATTCTTTCATCATACATAATAATATTATGTTCACAATCCATTTCAAAAGTAACTTTATTATTTTTTCTTATTAAATCAAGTTTTGTTCCTACTTTGGCACTATGAAAATATAGATAAAGTTGTCCTTCTTCTACATCTGTTCCAAAGTTTAAAGGAACGATATAAGGAAATTCATCATCAAATAGTGCTAAACGACATGTATCACACTTTGCAATAATTTTCATCATTTCATCAAAATCAGTAATTTCTCTATCTTTTCTTCTCATACTCTTTTCTCCTAGTCAATAAGATTAAAATGTTTTAATCCTTTTAAAATTCCTTCTTTTTCAACATCATCACAAATATAACATGCATGTTGTTTTACTTCATCACTGCCATTTTCCATCACAATAGGATAACCTACGACATCTAACATTTCAATATCATTATGTCCATCACCAAAAGCCATTAATTCTTCTTTTTGATAACCAAAATGTTTTGAAACAGCTTGAATAGCCGCTGCTTTCCCACCTGTTTTGGGAACAATATCATAGGCATAGTCATGCCATTTTGTGACTTTGACATGTTTGGTATTTTTTATAATTTCTTTTATTCCTTTTTCATCTACATAAGGATCTACTTGGTAAATGTTATCTATATTGATTTGATTACTTATTGGTGGAATCATTGTTGAAATAGATGCTTGAGCATCTATGACTCTTTGATTTACATGAGTAATATACATTTGATTGCTTTCAATAAATAAACAAGGATAATTATTTTCTTTTACAATCTTTACAATTTCTTTTAAATCCTCTTGAGGTATTTTATTATCATAAATAATTTGTGAACCTATTGTACAATAGCCACCATTTAATAAAAGATAGCCATCAAATTCAAACTGTTCAACAAGTTTTAATTCTTCTAGCTCTAACATATGTCTTCCACTGGCTATAAACAATTGAATTCCTTTTTTCCTTACTTGTTTTAATCCTTCAATCACTTCTTTTTTTATAGAAGGTCTTTTCCCCGAAATCAATGTTCCATCAATATCTAAAAATATCGCTTTAATCATTTTCATCACCTATCTTTAATCATAAAGATTCAAAATAAACTAAGCAATAGAATTTATAAAAAAGATATATTGTTACAAAAAAAATAAAATATTTCTTTTTTATAAGTAATAATGTAACTTCTTACTGTTTAACTTTATCAAATTTTGTTTTCTTAAAATAAATAAAGATCATTACTAAAGAAATCATTGTAGATAATGGGGCTGCAATTCCCATATGGAATAATGTTACGTTTGGTATTTTAGAAAATAATAAAGTTAAAGGAATTCTTCCAACAAAAGCCACTACTAAACTATGTACCATCGTAAAGACAGTTCTTTCGTAACCATTTAAATACCCATTAATACAGAATAAAAAACTTGTAAGTAAACAATCAATAGAATACGTTTTTAAATACAAGGCACCATTTTTAATACCATCTTGATTATTGGTAAAAATACGCGTAAGTATTGTTCCATCGATTTCACAAATCGTTGTTACAACAATTGCGAAGGCAAGAGATATCATGATTGCATATTTTAATGTTTGTTTAGCACGCTTATATTGTTTAGCTCCTACATTTAAAGCAATAAGAGAAGTTAAAGCACTTCCTAAAGCAATGGCTGGTAACATTAAAAATTCCATTAATTTTCCAACAACACCTAAAGAAGCAGAAGCAATTAAGCCCATTTGATTAACAATAATCGTAATAATTAAAAATGATATATTAACATGTACACTTTGTAATCCCAAAGGAAAACCTATTTGCATTATCTTTTGAATATATTTTGAAAAACAAATATCTTCTTTATAAAAAGAATAACCAATTCCTTTTTTACATAAATAAACTAATGCAAAGAGAAAAGAAAACTCTTATGCTGATACAGTGGCAATAGCTGCTCCTTTTGTTCCCAAATAAAAATATCCTACTAAAACAAAATCAACAATAATATTAATGATACACGCAATAAAAACAAACAATAAAGGTGTTTTACTATCCACTAATCTTCTTAAAATACTACTGACAACATTATATCCGACAATAAAGATAATATACTTAATTAGCTTTTCGTTGCTTCAATAGCTTCTTTTGGTGTATTCATTAAAAGTGTAATTTCATTATTAAAATACAACATCACAAAAGTTAAAACTAAAGCAATGATTAAAAATAAAACAATAGCTCCACCAATCGTTTTCGATAAATCTCGATAAGATTTACTTCTTAGATATTGTCCTAATAAAACCGTAACCCCTGTAGTAAGTCCTAAAATAAGATTAGTAATTAAAGCCATCGTTTGACTTCCTATCGAAACTCCTGAGATATCAAAGGTATGTCCAAATTGTCCTACAACAAATAAATCTGCCGAACCATATAATACTTGTAATAAGTTTGAAAACATATAGGGCAAGGCAAATATCATTAATGCTTTAAAAGTCTTTGTTCCATAATTTCCTCCTAAAAAAACTGGATAAGGTCTAAACCTTATCCAGCATTGTCTTCAATACCCTCTGGTGCTTCTTTCTTATCATTTGTATCTTTATTGTCAAGTAATTGAAAAGCTTTTACAACATCTTGATAACGAGAAATAATATAATCATAGTTTTCTTTTTGATGTGGTAAAGTACATCCACTACAATCTTTAATATTTCCTATCATTTTATAATGACCTTTACAATCTTTTAAAATATATAATGGGCAATAACAAAACAAACAATTAATTTCATCTAATTGATGACAAGGATAATACTCACATTGTTTATGACTAAAGAATTTATAATGATCTGACATAGACTTTATACTCTGTATTTTGAATAATAACTTGATCATTTAAATCATAAACAACTTGTGACATCACATATTCACCACCATTAATATAGATTTCAAAAACATGATGATCATAATAAAGTTCAATATCATAATGTCCTTGTAATTTAGGTGAAATAACATCATTACATACTTTATTTTCTTGAATAGAGACTTCTTCTCTATTTAAATGGAGACAATCATCTTGAATATCAATTTTAAAACCACCAAGATTTAAAGAACTATCCTTATTAAGTGTTGTCTTTAATTGGAATGGTTGATCAAATGAAATATCTTGAATTTCTTGATTAAATGAATTTTTAATTTCAGGATAAAGTTCTTGAATAATCTTACCCTCTTTTTCTTTTAAAACTCTTGGCATAATAAACATCCCAACCCATTCTTCTCCTTGAACTGGTTTTCTCATTCTAAGCCAACCAAGTAAAATTCTTTCATTATCTTTTGATAAGAACGTTTGTGGTGCATAGAAATCTAAACCATGATCTAAATAAGGCCAATCACCATGTTCTTTAATAGTAAGTGTATCTTCCTCAAAATCAATCGGCATATAACGCGCATTACTATTTGGTTTTGGTGGTAGATCTGTATTTTCTGGTGAGAAAATCATAAAGAATTGATTATTGATTTTAAAGACATCTGGACATTCCCACATATTTCCAATAGTTGGTTCTTGATAGCTGTTTTTATATTCAAAATGAATTCCATCTTCACTTTCATAAAAAAGAGCTTTTCCACAATAGTCATCTTCATAAGCGACTTTACTACCAATGACCATGGCATATTTTCCATCTTGTTTTTTCCAAACCTTAGGATCTCTGGTATGACGGTAATCGCCAAGATAAGCTTCTTGAATCATGGGAATAATTTGTTTTTTATTTTTAACATTATCAAAATGAATTCCATCACTACTTACAACGAGTGCTTGTGAGGCTCTTAAATCATCATCACTATATTGATTATGTACATTACTTGGATTTTCTTTAGCGTATTTAATAGCTGTATAATAAAGATAAAGTTGACCATCGATTTCAATTGCTGATCCTGAAAAACATCCATTTCTATCAAAATCTTTAGATGGATATAAAGCAATTGGAAGATGTTCAAAATTGACAAAATCTTTTGTAATAGCATGTCCCCAATGCATTGTTCCCCATTTATTATCATATGGGAAATGTTGATAAAAGATATGATAGTTTCCTTTATAATAAATAAGTCCATTTGGATCATTGATCCAATGATAAGGTGCTGTAAAATGTAATTTTGGTTTCATAGTCTTCCTCCTTGTTTTAACGTCTTTATTATACAAAAAAAACAATGCTTACGCATTGTTTAATAGTTACCTTTTAAAATTTCTTTTATTTTTAAAATAACGCCATCATTTTCATTACTATCAATCACTTGATAAGCAACCTCTTTAACTGGGGGCATGGCATTAGCCATCGCATAACCATATTTTACAGTTTGTAACATTTCGTAATCATTCATTTGATCACCAAAAGCACCTGCTTCTTCATTAGATATTCCTAACAAATCTAGAAGATGTTGTAAGGAAGTTCCTTTATTAATTGTCTTATAAAAAATATCAAACCAAACATTTCCTGTGGTTACAACTCTAAATTTAGGATTTATCCTTTTCTTGATCACTTCAAGTCTATCTTCAATTTTACCATCAAAGTTAGCAACTGAAAATTTTAATATTTCATCATCTATTTCATCAAATGAGTCTACAAAAACAATATTTTTAATAAATAATGTAATAAAATCTTTTCTATCTTCAAACTTCTTTAAAATATAAGCATGCTTTACTCCTGATACAACTAACATACATTCTTCATCTTCTTTTAAAATATTTAATGCATGTTGATAATCATCAGTTTCTAAACAATGTTTATAAATAACATCTCCTCGATAGACAATCTTTGTTCCATTTTCACAAAGATAATAAAGATCATCTTTAATATCATCATCAAATTTACAAACTAATGCTTCATATTGATTTCCTGATGCAATGACAAATTGTATATCTTTTTTTAACATTTGTTTATATAAATCATTAAATTCTTCACTGTAGGATTTATCATCTCTTAGAAATGTTCCATCCATATCTGTTGCTAGTAACTTCATCTTAACCCTCTACTTATGTATTCTAATTGTAATAACATATTCATCTTCTAAATCTTCTGTTTCTTGTTGAAGTGATGTTCCTGTTTTTTCAATCATTCCAATTGCTTGTTGTAATGTATTTAAAGCAATTTTCACATTTCTTGAAATTGTTTTTTTAACATCGGCTGATGCTTTTTTCTTTTTAGGTTTTGGTTCTTTTTTAATAAGTCTTTCTGTATCAGCTACTGTTAGTTTTTTCTTTAAAACTTCTCTTAAGACTTCTTGTTGTTTTTCTTCATTTAATGAAAGCATTGCTCTAGCATGTCTTTCTGTTATTTGTTTTTGATTTAAAGAAAATTGAACATCTTCACTTAATTTTAATAATCTTAATTTATTCGCAATCGTTGATTGTTTTTTACCAACAATATCTGCAAGTTCTGTTTGACTATA
This sequence comes from Faecalibacillus sp. TM498, assembly GCF_020589955.1. Classification (NCBI taxonomy): domain Bacteria; kingdom Bacillati; phylum Bacillota; class Erysipelotrichia; order Erysipelotrichales; family Coprobacillaceae; genus Faecalibacillus; species Faecalibacillus sp. TM498. The sequence goes on along the minus strand of NZ_JAJDKB010000062.1, from coordinate 5,780 downwards.
ACCATATTCTTTAATTAAAGCTTGATAAGCTTTTGCTTCTTCTAATGGTGATAAGTCTTCTCTTTGAATATTTTCAATAATAGCAAGTGTTTGTGTTTGTTTATCATCATAATCTTCAATAATACATGGTACTTGTTTCATATTTAAAGAACAACAAGCACGATATCTTCTTTCACCTGCAATAATTTGGTAAATTCCATTTACTTTTCTTACAACTATAGGTTGTATTAAACCATTTTCTTTAATAGAAGCAGCTAATTCTTCAATTTTTTCTTCATTAAAAACAGTTCTTGGCTGATTCTCATTTGCTTGTATTTTATTAATATCTATATTTTTTAATTTATTATTAAACATGATACCCTCCTACAATGGACTCTTTTTTATTTTAGAAAACATTCTTGGATACTTCTTTGGTGTTTCTTTTACTTTTTTAATAATAATATTACTTCTAAAATCATCATGATTTGCAAGTGTAAAATCATGTGTACTTTCTATTTGTCCACCTAATAATTGAATACCTTTTTTAGCTTCTTTTACTTCTTCTGGTGCTTGTCTTCCTTTTAAAGATAAGAAATAACCATTCTTTTTAACAAGTGGTAAACAAAGTTCATCAAGAATATTTAAACGTGCTACCGCTCTTGCCATCACGATATCAACACTTTCACGATGATCTTTAGCGTATTCTTCTGCACGTGCAGCCACTGCTTGACAGTTATCTAATTCCAGTTCTTTAAATAAATGATTTAAGAAAGTAATTCTTTTATTTAAGGAATCAACGATTGTAATCTTTAAATTTGGATAAAGGATTTTTAAAGGAACTGAGGGAAAACCAGCACCAGCTCCTACATCAATCAAGGTTTGATTATTGAAATCAAAATCAAAAGCAATCGTAATTGAATCATAGAAATGTTTTAAATAAACATCTTCTTTATCCGTAATTGCTGTAAGATTCATTTTTTCATTCCATTCAACTAAGATTTCATAATATTTTTGAAATTGTTGAAGTTGATGTTCACTTACTTCGATTCCTTTTTCTTTAAGTATATTTTGAAATTCTAATTCATTCATTCTTATTCTCCGTTATATTTTTGTTTTAAATAAATTAATAAAACTGAAATATCTGCAGGATTGATTCCTGATATACGAGAAGCTTGACCAATGGTAAGTGGTCTAATTTCTGATAATTTTTGTTTTGCTTCTAAAGCTAAGTTTTTAACATCTTCATAATCAATATCTTCTGGAATATGTTTTTCTTCCATTTTGATTTGTTTTTGCGCTTGTCTTTTAGCTTTTTCAATATATCCTGCATATTTAATTAAAATAGTAATTCTTCTTCTTTGTTCCTCACTTAATTCAGGTGCATCAATATAAGGTAACATCATATCATAAGTGATTTCAGGTCTTGTAATAAGTTCTTTTGCAGAAACCCCTTCTTTTAAATGCGAAGAATTGTTTTGTTCTAACATTTCATTGATATCATCTTTTGGGGTAAAACGAATAGTACTTAAACGTTCAATTTCATCATAGATCCCTTTCATTTTAGTTTGATATCTTTGATATTCTTTATCTTTAACAAGTCCAATTTTATGACTATAATCATAAAGTCTTTCATCAGCATTATCATGTCTAATTAATAAACGATATTCCGCTCTTGATGTAAGCATACGATAAGGTTCTTTTGTTCCTTTAGTAACAAGATCATCAATCATGACACCAATATAAGCTTCATCTCTTTTTAAGACAAGAGGTGCTTCATTTCTTACTTTAAGTGTTGCATTGATACCTGCCATTAAACCTTGTCCAGCAGCTTCTTCATAACCACTTGTTCCATTGATTTGCCCAGCAGTAAATAAGTTTTTAATGACTTTGGTTTCAAGTGATGGCCATAATTGTAATGGATCAATCGCATCATATTCAATCGCATAAGCATATTTTAAGATTGTACAGTTTTCTAATCCTGGTAAAGTACGAATCATTTGTTCTTGGATATCATGTGGCATGGATGTTGAAAAACCTTGTACATAGATTGAATTCATTTCTTTTGATTCAGGTTCTAAGAAGATTTGATGTTGTGGTTTATCTGAAAATTTAACAACTTTATCTTCAATGGATGGACAATAACGTGGTCCAATTCCTTTAACAAGTCCACTATACATTGCACATTTTTCTAGATTATCATGAATGATTTTATGTGTTGTTTCATTTGTATAAGTTAGATAACATGGTGTTTGTTTTTCAATAGGAACATATTCATCTGTGGTAAAACTAAAGGCTAGTTTTGCATCTGTTCCTGGTTGTAATGATGTTTTTGAATAATCTATACTATTGATTTCAACACGTGGTGGTGTTCCTGTTTTTAATCTTTGAATTCTAAATCCGTAATCTTTTAATTTTCCAGATAAGAATTTTGATTCTTTTTGTTGATCTGGTCCACTAGCATGTTTACTATGTCCAACAAGAATTTCTGCTTTTAAATAAGTACCTGTTGTTAGAATAACAGTTTTCGATAAATAAGTTGTTCCATCATCAAGAATAACTCCTTTAACTGTTTGATCTTCAACAACTAAATCTTCAACCATCCCTTCAATTAAATCGAGGTTTTCTTGTTCCTTAACCACTTTTTGCATATAACGAGGATATGCTTTTTTATCAGCTTGTGCTCTTAAAGATTGGACTCCTGGTCCTTTTGCGGTATTTAACATTTTCATTTGTAAGTAAGTCTTATCTGCTGTTTTAGACATTTGTCCACCAAGAGCATCGATTTCTCTTACAATGATTCCTTTAGCAGGTCCACCAATAGAAGTATTACATGGCATTGACCCAATATTATTTATATTTGATGTGACAAGTAATGTTTTTAATCCCATTCTTGAAGGTGCTAAACTAGCTTCAATTCCAGCATGTCCCCCTCCGACAACTATTACGTCATACATATCACTTACACTCCCTTTCAATTCTTTTCCATTGTACACCAACATTGCTTTTTTGACGAGGAAAAAAGATGAGTTTCGTACGTTTTATCACTCTTTTTTCATAAAAAAACAGGATTACCTCCTGTTTAAAATCCATTGTTTTATTCTTTGATCTTTTCCTTGTTCTAAAATATAATCGATCACATTCTTTTTAGATAAAACTTTATTAATGAATGATGAATCAATTTCATTTAAAAACTCAATAATATCTTTTTTACATAATTGATTTAAAGCTTTTATTTTCTTTGTATCTTCTTGTTTTCGCTTAGCATCTTTTAAAGGATACCCTATTCCAAAAGGTTCTTCAAATAATTGTTGGAGAGTTGCTTTTAAATTAATTTCACCAGCCCATCCATAGTTAAGACCTAATGGTAAAGAAGCCACATTACCATCATTGATTCTTCCAAATAAATAAGCATCCTGTGGTGTTGGTAAATAGCCACAAATTAAATTTGGTAGACTATTACAAGCAATCATCATTCCTTGTCCTGAAGAACATCCTGTCACTATAAAATCTACCGCTTGGCTTGAAATCAACAAACAAATTTCTAAAGCAATTTCAACATAGGAATAATTTTCTTCATCTTCAAAGCAACCAAAATTAATAACTTCCCCATAATCTTTTGTACATTCATATAAAATAGTATTTTTTTCTATTTGCGACGAAGCTTGAATAACACCTATTTTCATATCATCACCCCACAAAAAAAGTATACCTCATTTGAGATATACTTGTTATCTATTTCCAAAAATTCTTGCCACTACCAACAGATACGATTTCAAATTGTGTATTATTTGACGTACCACCTTTAAAGTATTTGCCAGCTTCTGTTCCATTAAAAATATCAATATGATTTTTCTTAATAGCTCCACCTCTATCAACAACAATACCATACGCTGTTGATTCAATACCTAAGTTGTGATTTGTAATCTTAATAATTGTTCCAAAAGGAATAGATGGATCTGCTGCTAAACAATAATAACTTCCACCATTATAACTTAACTTTGCACTATGACTTCCTTTAACACCACTTGTTGGTGATAAAGAAATCCCTGATGATGAAGTTCCATTTCCTCCTGCACAATCGCCACCATAAGTTGTCAGTTTTCCAGTAAAATAAGCCCCAGGTTGAATTGTCCCATGTGCAATAATCGTATCTGTTTTTTCAGTTACAACTTCACTTGATAACAATTCTTTTTTGACAATTTTACCATTTTCATAAGTGACTTTCACTTTATTATTAATTTGTCCTCGTTGTCCTTGTTGAACAACTTCTGTTGTAAATAAATGTAAACCTGTTGTTTCAATCGTTTGAGAATCAACATACTGTATTTCTTCTACTTCTTCTTCGCTAATACGATTGACTTGAAGTAGATCTTTACTTTGTACAATATAAGCCATATCTTTATTAACTGTATCTTTAGTTCCTAAGTTTACATCTAATTCTTTTAATACATTTTTAACAGTATCTTGTCTAACTAAATAATCTTTAGCTTCTTGACTACCATCTTGATACTGAATTTCAATAGTTTCTTTATAACCTTTAATTTCTTGAGTTGCGCCTGATGTAACAGTTGTAGCCATAACCATTACATAGACAATCATAATCATTAATACCCCTTTCAGTCGGGGGTCTGCATCTGAAATGATTTGTTTAATTGTTTTCATTAATTTTCCTCCTATTTAATGCCAAATACTTTTTTAGCATTAAACGTTGTCTGACTTGCAACGCTTTCTATCTCCATGTTCTTTAGCTTCGCTATTTCCTGGGCAATATACACAACATTTGCAGGCTCATTTAAACTACCACGATATGGATGTGGTGTTAAATAAGGACAGTCGGTTTCAATTAATAAATGCTCTAAACCTATTTTTTCTGCCACATCTTTAGGAACTCTTGCATTTTTAAAAGTGACTGGTCCAGCTAAAGAAATATAAAAACCTAAATCAATAAATCTTTTAGCCATTTCCACCGATCCACTATAACAATGCATAATTCCTGGATGTCCATTTCTTTTAAGCACTTCATAAGTATCTTCATAAGCATCTCTGCAATGAATAATAATTGGTTTTTGATGTTTTTTAGCAAGATCAACTTGTTGTTGAAAAATTTCTTTTTGTTTATCGCTAGGAACATCATCCCAATAATAATCCAATCCAATTTCACCAAGTGCTACGACCTTTGGTTCGTTTAAGTACTCATCGATGATTTGTAAATCTTGAGTAGTTGTGTTTAAACAGTCATTAGGTCCAATACCTACAGCAGCATAGATAAAGGAATGCTCTTTAGCAATTTCAACTGCCTTTTTGGAAGACTCAAGATCATACCCTACAACAACCATCATTTCTACTTGATTGTCCAAAGCATGTTTAATAAATTCATCTCTATTTTCATATAATTGTTCACTATTTAAATGACAATGTGTATCAAAGTACATAAATCTCACCCCGGTGAATACTAACAAAATATCTTTATTTTGTCAAATTTCTAAAAAAATACTCCTATTAGAAAATATTTTTTCTTCATTTTATCAACACTTTTTTGAATGAATAAAAATGTATCTTGTCAATTTTTAGGATTTAAACAAATATATGCTTATAAATATGGTATTTTATGATATGCTCATTATAATATATGCCCACTTTTTAAATTTATGATACAAAAAAAAGAAATCCCGTAGGATTTCTCATTTCATATTATTCAATACTTATTGTAGAAGTATTTTCAATTTGTTTCATATCAGATTTAGGTACTGATAAACGAAGTACTCCACCTTCATATTTAGCTTTGATATCTTCTTTTGGAA
>NZ_JAJDKB010000061.1:0-12577 GCF_020589955.1 Faecalibacillus sp. TM498 | reverse complement strand
AAGACTAAAATCCACTTTGTCATATCTAAAGTGGAATTTAACTTTTCACTTTAGATTTTTTTTATTTTTTATAAAAAAAGGTATTGACTTTTTTGAAACCTTTATCTAAAATACAATAATGACTATTAATATTTAAAATCAAGCGTTTTTGTGCGCTCAAAAACAGTTTAATAGAGATAAAGAAGGGTGGAGTTAATTCGTGGAAAAGCATACAACTACAGCAAAAAGCAAGATTACTCGTCGTAATTACTCTAGGATTTCAGGATCTTTAGAGTTACCAAATTTAGTAGAAATTCAAACAAATTCCTATAAATGGTTTAAAGAAGTAGGAATTAAAGAAGTATTTGATGATATCTACCCAATTACAAACTTTAATGAAACTTTATCATTAGAATTTGTTGATTGTGCCTTTGATGAACCAAAATATTCCGTAAACGAAAGTAAAGATCGTGATGCAAATTATGCAGCACCAATTCGTGCTACTTTACGTTTAATCAATTCAGGAACTGGTGAAATTAAAGAACAAGAAGTATTTATGGGTGATTTCCCATTAATGACTGATTCAGGAACTTTCATTATTAATGGGGCAGAACGTGTTATTGTATCTCAATTAGTACGTTCACCAGGGGCATACTTTGCTGATGCCATTGATAAAAGTGGTAAAACTGTCTTTGAAGGTAGTATTATCCCATCAAGAGGGACTTGGTTAGAGTTCGAAAATGATGCAAAAGATGTTTTAAATGTTCGTATTGACCGTAATAGAAAAATCCCAGGAACAGTTTTATTACGTGCTTTAGGATTTTCTAGTAACGAAGATATTATTGATGTTTTTGGTGATCATGAATTTATTTTGAACACTTTAGCAAAAGATAATACAACAAACACAGAAGAAGCTTTAATTGAAATTTATAATAAATTAAGACCAGGAGAACCTGCTACATTAGAAGGTGCTACAAGCCTTTTATATACTAGATTCTTTGATCCTAAACGTTATGATTTAGCTAAAGCTGGTCGTTTCAAATTTAAGAAAAAATTAAGTTTATTAGATCGTATTGCAGGACGTGTTCTTGCTGAAGATGTTAAAGATGTTGATGGTAACGTTGTTTGTACAAAAGGAACAGTTATTACAAATGAAGTTATTGATACATTAAGACCTGTTTTTGAAGCAGGTGCACACACTGTTGAAATGAAAACTAATCCTAGATTAGAAAGTAATGGTGTATTACAAGTAGTTCATGTTTATGTTGATGAATCACGTACTAAAGTTATGAAAGTAATTGGTACAGATTTATCATTAAATTGTAAATATGTTACAATCTCTGACATGATTGCAGCATATTCATATATGTTAAACTTAGTTGATATTTTCAATTCTTATGATTTAGCACCTGAAGATAGAGTATCTCATATGGCTCGTATAGGTTTATTAGATGATATCGATCATTTAGGAAATAGACGTGTACGTTCTGTAGGTGAATTAATTCAAAACCAATTCAGAATTGGATTATCAAGAATGGAAAGAGTTGTTAAAGAAAGAATGTCATTATCTGAAGTGGATTCAGTAACACCACAATCTTTAACAAATATTCGTCCATTAACTGCCGCAATGAAAGAATTCTTTGCGTCATCACAATTATCACAATTCATGGATCAAATTAACCCATTAGCCGAATTAACAAATAAACGTCGTTTATCTGCATTAGGGCCAGGTGGTTTATCAAGAGACCGTGCAGGATATGAAGTCCGTGACGTACATGCTTCCCATTATGGAAGAATTTGTCCAATCGAAACTCCTGAAGGTCCAAACATCGGGTTAATTTCAACTTTAGCATCTTATGCTAAAATCAATGAATATGGATTTATTGAAACTCCATATCGTAAAGTTAATAAATGTGTTATCGATGAAGACGATGTACGTTATTTAACTGCTGATGAAGAAAAAAATTACATTATTGCACAAGCAAATGTACAAACATCTGATGAAGGTGAAATCTTAGATGAACAAGTTATCGCCCGTCATTTAGGTGAAAATATTATGGCTAAAAGAGAAGATGTTGATTTTATCGATATTTCTCCAAAACAAATCGTTTCTGTTGCCACTTCATGTATTCCATTCTTGGAAAACGATGATGCAACTCGTGCTTTAATGGGTGCCAACATGCAACGTCAAGCTGTACCTTTATTAAATCCACATACACCATTTGTTGGGACAGGTATGGAATATCAAGCTGCAAGAGATTCTGGAGCAGCTTTAGTAAGTAAACATAACGGTACTGTAAGTTATGTAGATGCTAAACGTATTGAAATCGTGGATGATGAAGCAGTTGTTCACAAATATCGTTTAACAAAATTTGCTATTTCAAATGCAGGAACTTGTATCAACCATAAACCAATTGTTAAAGTTGGAGAAGAAGTTGTTGTTGGTCAAGTATTAGCTGATGGTCCAGCAATGGAACAAGGTGAATTAGCATTAGGACAAAACGTGTTAGTTGGTTTCATGACATGGAATGGTTATAACTACGAAGATGCCGTTATTATGTCTGAAAGATTAGTAAAAGAAGATGTATATACATCTATTCATATTGATGAATATTCAATTGAATGTCGTGATACAAAATTAGGACCTGAAGAAATTACAAGAGATATCCCTAACGTTGGGGATGAAGCACGTAAAAACTTAAATAGTGATGGTATCATCATGATTGGTGCTGAAGTTAAAGAAGGAGATATCTTAGTTGGTAAAGTTACTCCAAAAGGTCAAGCTGAATTATCAGCAGAAGAAAAATTATTACTTGCAATCTTTGGTGAAAAGTCAAGAGAAGTTAAAGATAATTCATTAAGAGTTCCTCATGGTGGGGCTGGTATCGTTCATGATATTAAAATCTTTGATCGTAAAAATGGTGATGAATTACAACCAGGTGTTAACCGTGTTGTTAAAGTTTATATCGTTCAAAAACGTAAAATCTCTGAAGGAGATAAAATGGCTGGACGTCATGGTAATAAAGGGGTTATTTCAAAAATCTTACCAATCGAAGATATGCCACACTTAGAAGATGGTACACCATTAGATATCATGTTAAATCCATTAGGGGTTCCATCTCGTATGAATATCGGACAAGTATTAGAGTTACATTTAGGTTATGCAGCTAGACAATTAGGTTTATATATTGCTACTCCTGCTTTCGATGGTTTACATCGTGAAGACTTAGAAGCATTAATGAAAGAAGCAGGAATGAATGAAGATGGAAAACAACCTGTTATTTCTGGACGTACGGGTGAATATTTTGATTCTCCTGTATCTGTAGGTATTATGTACTTCGTTAAATTATCACACATGGTTGATGATAAATTACATGCACGTTCAGTAGGACCTTACTCATTAGTTACTCAACAACCACTTGGAGGTAAAGCTCAAAACGGTGGACAAAGATTTGGGGAAATGGAAGTTTGGGCACTTGAAGCTTATGGTGCTGCTTATACACTTCGTGAAATCTTAACTGTTAAATCTGATGATGTTGTTGGACGTGTTAAAACATATGAAGCTATTGTTAAAGGACAACCAATGCCAGAACCAGGATTACCTGAATCATTTAGAGTATTAAAGAAAGAATTACAAGCATTAGCATTAGATATTCGTTTATTAGATGAAAATGATCAAGAAATTGATGAAAGAAATATCGAAGATGAAGAAAGACGTTTCCCAAGATCAATTGAAAAAGAAGATGTAAACGAAGAAAAAGAAGTTGTTACTGATGCTATGAAATCTGAAGAATTAGTTGAAACTGAAGAAAGTGAATCATTATAAGGAGGGAATAGAAAATGGCAAATACTAATAAATTTTCATCAATCCAAATTGGATTAGCATCTCCTGAAAAAATTCGTGAATGGTCTTATGGTGAAGTAAAAAAACCTGAAACGATTAACTATCGTTCTCAAAAGCCTGAAAAAGATGGTCTATTCTGTGAAAGAATCTTTGGACCATCTAAGGATTGGGAATGTAGTTGTGGAAAATATAAGAAAATTAGATATAAAGGTGTTGTATGTGATCGATGTGGTGTAGAAGTTACTAAATCTGCAGTACGTCGTGAACGTATGGGACATATTGAATTAGCTACACCAGTAGCACATATTTGGTATTTAAAAGGTATTCCATCAAGAATGGGATTAATCTTAGATATGTCACCAAAACAACTAGAAGAAATTATTTATTTTGTTTCTTATGTTGTTATTGATAAAGGAACTACACCTTTAGAATACAAACAAGTATTATCTGAAAGAGATTATCGTAAATGTTATGAACAATTTGGTCATACATTTGAAGCTCAAATTGGGGCTGAAGCGATTCAAACTTTATTAAAACAAGTTGATTTAGATGCAGAATTTGAACTTGTATCTAAAGAATTAAAAGAAGCTCAAGGACAAAAACGTACTAAATTATTGAAGAGATTAGAAGCTATTGAAGCATTTAGATCTTCTGATAATCAACCTGAATGGATGATTCTTGAAGCATTACCAGTTATACCACCTGATTTAAGACCTATGTTACAATTAGATGGTGGACGTTTTGCGACAAGTGATTTAAATGATTTATATAGACGTGTTATTACTCGTAATAATCGTTTGAAAAAATTATTAGAACTTGGAACACCTTCTATTATCGTTCAAAATGAAAAGCGTATGTTACAAGAAGCTGTTGATGCCTTAATTGATAATGGTCGTCGTTCTAAACCAATTACTGGTGCTGGTGGACGTGCGTTAAAATCATTAAGTCATACATTAAAAGGTAAACAAGGACGTTTCCGTCAAAACTTATTAGGTAAACGTGTTGACTATTCAGGACGTTCAGTTATCGCTGTAGGACCAGACTTAAAAATGTATCAATGTGGTATTCCACGTGAAATGGCATTAAGCTTATTTAAACCATTTGTTATCCATGGTTTAGTTGATCAAGAAATTGCTACAAATATTAAAGCAGCTGAAAGATTAATTGATAAAATGGATGATAAAATTTGGCCAATCGTTGAAGAAGTTATCAAAGCACATCCAGTATTATTAAACCGTGCGCCAACTCTTCATAGATTAGGTATCCAAGCATTCGAACCTAAATTAGTAGAAGGACGTGCTATTCGTCTTCACCCATTAGTAACTCCAGCGTTCAATGCCGATTTCGATGGGGACCAAATGGCTGTCCATGTACCATTAGGTGAAGAAGCAATTCAAGAAGCAAGACAATTAATGTTAGGATCAACAAATATCTTAGGTCCTAAAGATGGTAAACCTATCGTTACTCCATCCCAAGACATGGTGTTAGGTAACTACTACTTAACATTAGAAGATGTTGGAGCAATTGGTGAAGGTACTGTCTTTGCTGATAGAAATGAAGTTGATCATGCATATTTTGCTAAAACTGTAAATCTTCATACAAGAGTTGCTATTAAAGCATCTGCATTACACAATGCAACATTTACAGAAGCTCAAAATAACAGTTATTTAATTACTACTGTAGGTAAAATTTTCTTTAATGATATCTTTGATGGACAATTCCCATTTATCAATGAACCAGGTAAAGAAAACTTATCTGGCACACCTGATAGATACTTTGTTCCAATGGGAACTGATATTAAATCACATATTGCTGCTCAACAACCAGTTAAACCATTAGGTAAAAAAGCATTAGGAAGCATCATTGATGAAGTGTTCAAACAATCTGCATTAACTGATACAAGTTTAATGCTTGATAAGTTAAAAGACCAAGGATTTAAATATTCAACAATTGCTGGTATTACAGTATCTGCTTATGATATCCAAGTGCCACAAGCTAAATTTGAAATCTTTGATAAAGCAGATCAAAAACTTGAACAAATTAAAACTTTCTATAATAAAGGTAAATTAACTGAAGCAGAAAGATACCAAAGCGTAATCAAATTATGGACTGGTGTTAAAGATGAAGTCCAAGAAGTCGTTCGTCAAGAGTTCGAAGCTGATGATCGTAACCCAATCTTCATCATGTCTGATTCAGGTGCCCGTGGATCACTTTCTAACTTCACTCAGTTAGTAGGTATGCGTGGATTGATGTCAAATCCAAAAGGGGAAACAATCGAGTTACCAATCAAGTCTGCCTTCCGTGAAGGTTTAACAGCATCAGAATTCTTTATTTCAACACACGGTGCCCGTAAAGGTTCTACAGATACTGCCTTAAAGACTGCCGATTCAGGTTACTTAACAAGACGTTTAGTAGACGTTGCTCAAGAAGTTATTATTTCTGAAGAAGATTGTGGAACAGATAGAGGATTCGTTGTTACTGAATTATACAATACAGATGACAATACTGTAATTGTTCCATTATATGACCGTTTAGTTGGTCGTTATTCACAAAAAGATGTTTACCATCCAGAAACTAAAGAATTATTAGTTGCTGCAGGTGAAATCTTTACTGAACAAAACGCTAAAGTTGTTTGTGATGCAGGTATTAAAGAAGTTGAAATTCGTTCAGTTCTTGGCTGCGTTGCTAAAGGCGGAGTTTGTAAAAAATGTTATGGTCGTAACTTAGCAACAGGTAATGTTGTTGAATTAGGTGAAGCTGTTGGGGTTATGGCTGCACAATCAATCGGTGAACCAGGTACTCAGTTAACAATGCGTACTTTCCATGATGGTGGGGTTGCCGGTGGTGCCGATATCACTCAAGGGTTACCTCGTATTCAAGAATTATTTGAAGCACGTAATCCAAAAGCTAAATCAATTATTTCTGAAATTGATGGTGAAGTATCAAATATTATTGATAATGCAGGAAGAATGGAAGTTGTTGTTTCTAACGATTTAGAAACAAGAAGTTACTTAACTCCATATGGTGCAAAATTAAGAGTTAATGTTGGTGATGAAGTACGTATTGGTGATAAAATCACTAAAGGTTCTATTGATCCAAAAGAATTATTAAATGTAGCTGATACAGAAGCTGTTGAAAAGTATATTATTAAAGAAGTTCAAAAAGTATATCGTATTCAAGGTATCGAAATTTCTGATAAACATATCGAAATTATCGTAAGACAAATGTTGAAGAAAATTAGAATTGTTGAAGGTGGAGATACTGGAACACTTCCTGGAACACATGTTAATGTAACTCAATTTACTGAATTAAATAGAGAAGCATTAAAAGAAGGAAAACATCCAGCTGTTGGTAGACCAATCTTATTAGGTATTACTAAAGCATCTCTTGAAACTGATTCATTCTTATCTGCAGCATCATTCCAAGAAACTACTAAGATCTTAACTGATGCATCAATTAAAGGTAAGAAAGATATGTTAAAAGGATTAAAAGAAAATGTATTAATTGGTAAATTATTACCAGCTGGTACAGGATTTAGAGGCCCTTTAAAATCACCTGAAACATTAGCAAAAGAAGCTGAAGAAGCAAAAGCAGCTGAACTTGCTAAATATGATTTATTAGATGATAATCATGAAAATCTTGGAGATCAATTATAAAAAAATAGGCTTAGGCCTATTTTTTTTATATTTTTTAATTTTTTTGTTGACATTATCATTTTAATACTATAATATATTGTCAGTGCCCTGATTGGGTGCAATATTTATTGATTAAATATGAAACACCCGGTATTGTGTGTTATCAAGAAAGGAGAAAGAAATGCCTACAATTAACCAATTAGTAAGACAAGGTCGTACTGATAAAACAACAAAATCAAATTCACCTGCTTTAAATAGAGGTTATAACTCATTAGCTAAAAAAGCTACATCAACTAAATCACCTCAAAAGCGTGGTGTGTGTACTCGTGTTGCTACTATGACACCTAAAAAACCTAACTCGGCTTTACGTAAATATGCCCGTGTTAGATTATCAAATGGTATGGAAGTAACTGCATATATTCCAGGAATTGGACACAACTTACAAGAACATAGTGTTGTTTTAATTCGTGGTGGTCGTGTTAAAGACTTACCAGGGGTTCGTTACCATATTATCCGTGGTACAATGGACTGTGCTGGAGTTAACGATCGTAAACAAGCACGTTCTAAATACGGTGCTAAAAAACCAAAAGCTTAATTAATACTTATAGGAGGAAATATATATGTCAAGAAAAGGACGAGTTGCTAAAAGAGACGTTCTACCTGATCCAGTGTATAACTCTAAAACTATTTCTAAACTTATCAACAACATTATGTTAGATGGTAAAAAAGGTGTTGCTCAAAACATCTTATATGATGCGTTTAAAAAAGTAGAAGAAAAAACTGGGAACCCAGCTATGGAAGTCTTTGATCAAGCAATTAACAATATTATGCCAGTTCTTGAACTTAAAGTAAGACGTATTGGTGGGGCTAACTACCAAGTACCAGTTGAAGTTTCTTCAGAAAGAAGAATGACTTTAGGTTTAAGATGGTTAGTAAACTACTCTCGTTTAAGAAACGAAAAAACTATGGTTGATCGTTTAGCAAACGAAATTATTGATGCTTCAAACGGAACAGGTGCTTCTGTTAAGAAGAAAGAAGATACTCATAAAATGGCTGAAGCTAATAAAGCATTCGCTCATTTCCGTTGGTAATATAACGGCTAAAATTTTGAAGGGAGAAAACAAATGGCTCGTGAATTTTCGTTAGAAAAGACTCGTAATATCGGAATCATGGCTCATATTGATGCTGGTAAAACAACAACAACTGAACGTGTCCTTTATTACACTGGTAAAATCCACAAAATTGGTGAAACTCACGAAGGTGCTTCACAAATGGACTGGATGGAACAAGAACAAGAACGTGGAATCACAATCACTTCAGCAGCTACAACTGCTCAATGGAACGGGTATCGTGTTAACATTATCGATACACCAGGCCATGTAGACTTTACAGTCGAAGTAGAACGTTCTTTACGTGTATTAGATGGTGCTGTAACTGTATTAGATGCAAAAGCTGGTGTAGAACCACAAACTGAAACAGTTTGGCGTCAAGCTACTACTTATGGTGTACCTCGTATTGTATTCGCTAATAAAATGGATGCAACAGGTGCAGATTTCATTATGTCATTAGAATCTTTAGAAAAGAGATTAGGAGTACAAGGTGTTGCAATTCAATTACCTATCGGTGCTGAAGATACTTTCGAAGGAATCATTGACTTAATTAAAATGAAAGCTGTTTATTTTGAAGGAGCAAAAGGTGAAAACGTAATTTACAAAGAAATTCCTGAAGAATATATGGCTCAAGCTGAAGAATACCGTGCTAAAATGTTAGATCAAGCAGCAACTTATGATGATGATCTATTAATGAAAGTTTTAGAAGGTGAAGAAGTTACTGAAGAAGAAATTAAAGCAGCAATCCGTAAAGGAACATTAGCTGTAGAATTATTCCCAGTATTATGTGGTTCAGCTTACAAAGATAAAGGTGTTCAACCAATGTTAGATGCAGTAATTGACTTTTTACCTGCACCAACTGACATTCCTTCAATCAAAGGTACTGATGAAGATGGTAATGAAGTAGAAAGACATGCATCAGATGATGAACCTTTCTCAGCATTAGCATTCAAAATCATGGCTGACCCATTCGTAGGAAAATTAACTTTCTTCCGTGTATATTCAGGTACATGTCAATCAGGAAGTTATGTATTAAACTCTACAAAAGATAAAAAAGAACGTTTAGGTCGTATTCTTCAAATGCATGCGAACAAACGTAATGAAATTGATGAAGTTTACGCTGGAGATATCGCTGCAGCTGTAGGTTTCAAAAACACAACAACTGGGGATACTATCTGTGACGAAAAGAATTTCGTTATCCTTGAAAAAATGGAATTCCCTGAACCAGTTATCCAATTAGCTATCGAACCAAAAACTAAACAAGATCAAGATAAGTTAAGTAATGGTTTAATTAAATTAGCTGAAGAAGATCCAACATTCAAAACATTTACTAACCCTGAAACTGGAGATACAGTTATCGCTGGTATGGGTGAATTACACTTAGACGTAATCGTTGACCGTTTAAAAAGAGAATTCAAAGTAGAAGCTAACGTTGGTGCTCCACAAGTTGCTTACCGTGAAACAATCACTCAAGCAGCTGAATGTGAAGGTAAATATGTAAAACAATCTGGTGGTCGTGGACAATACGGTCACGTATGGATCAAATTTGAACCAAATGAAGGTAAAGGATTTGAATTCGTTGATGCTATCGTTGGTGGGGCTGTCCCAAGAGAATATATCAACTCAGTAAAAGTAGGTCTTGAAGATGCGCTTGAAACTGGTATGATTGCTGGATACCCTGTATTAGACGTAAAAGCTACATTATTTGATGGTTCTTACCATGATGTCGATTCATCAGAAATGGCATATAAAGTAGCTGCAAGTTTAGCACTTAAAAATGCTGCTAAAAAATGTGGTCCTGTATTATTAGAACCAATTATGGCAGTAGAAGTAACTGCTCCTTCTGAATATTTAGGTAGCGTTATGGGTGATATTTCATCTAGACGTGGTATGATCGAAGGACAAGAAGAAAGAGGAAATGCTGTTTCAGTTCAAGCATCTGTACCATTATCAGAAATGTTCGGATACGCAACTGATTTAAGATCATTTACTCAAGGTCGTGGAAACTATACAATGCAATTTGATAGATACGAAGCTGCACCTAAATCAATTAGAGAAGAAATCATCAAGAAAAATGGTGGAAATGTATAATCTACATTAAAATCAAATAAATATTGATTTTTTCGAACAAATAAACTAGAATGTTTATTGTAAAAAATTAAAAAATAGGAGGAACCTTAACAATGGCTAAGGAAAAATTTGACCGCTCTAAAGCGCATGTAAATATCGGAACTATTGGTCACGTTGACCATGGTAAAACAACTTTAACAGCTGCAATCACTACTTGTCTTGCTAAAAAAGGACAAGCTGCTGCAATGGATTATGCTTCAATCGATGCTGCTCCAGAAGAAAAAGAACGTGGTATCACAATCAACACTGCACACGTAGAATATCAAACTGAAACTCGTCACTATGCACACGTTGACTGTCCAGGTCATGCTGACTACATCAAAAACATGATCACTGGTGCTGCACAAATGGATGGTGCTATCTTAGTAGTTGCTGCTACTGATGGACCAATGCCACAAACAAGAGAACACATCTTATTATCTCGTCAAGTAGGTGTTCCATACATCATCGTATTCTTAAATAAATGCGATATGGTTGATGACGAAGAATTAATCGACTTAGTAGAAATGGAAGTTCGTGAATTATTAAATGAATATGACTTCCCAGGTGATGATACTCCAGTAATCAGAGGATCAGCATTAAAAGCATTAGAAGGAGATCCTAAATGGACTCCAGCTATCGACGAATTAATGGAAGCTGTAGATACTTATATCCCAACTCCAACTAGAGACGTTGATAAACCATTCTTAATGCCAGTAGAAGACGTTTTCACAATCACTGGACGTGGAACTGTTGCTACAGGTAGAGTAGAACGTGGACAATTAAACTTAAATGACGAATTAGAAATCGTTGGTATCAAAGAAACTCAAAAAACAGTTGCTACTGGTATCGAAATGTTCAGAAAATTATTAGACTATGCTGAATCTGGAGATAACATTGGTGTATTATTACGTGGTATCAACCGTGATCAAATTCAACGTGGACAAGTATTAGCTAAACCTGGTTCAGTACATCCACATACTAAATTCAAAGGTCAAGTATATGTATTAAGTAAAGATGAAGGTGGACGTCATACACCATTCTTCGCTAACTATAGACCACAATTCTATTTCAGAACTACTGATATTACTGGTGTAATCGAATTACCAGAAGGTACTGAAATGGTAATGCCTGGAGATACTGTAGAATTAACAGTTGAATTAATTCACCCAATCGCAATTGAACAAGGAACTAAATTCTCAATTCGTGAAGGTGGTAGAACTGTAGGTTCTGGAAACATCTCTGAAATTATTGAATAATAATTTTAACGAAAGGTCCTTCGGGACCTTTTTATATTTAAGCATTTTTTATTACGAATGTTTCTTATTTGTAGTAAATGACTTTTTGTTCAAAATAGTGCTTTATCTAACGAAAGCGCTTGAATAATAGATATGACTTTGATAAAATAATAGTGCAGATGTAAGTAGTCTGAATATTTGTTTATAGAAGGAGATAATAAAAATGGATCAACAAGAACAAATCGTAATTAACTTAATTGTTAATGCTGGTAGCGCACGTAGTTCAGCTATCGAAGCAATTCAATATGCAAAAGCTGGAGATATCGAAAAAGCTGAAGAATCTTTAGGAAACGCTAAAGAAGCAGTTAATGAAGCTCATCATTCACAAACTGAAATGATTCAAGCTGAAATTAGAGGAGAAAAAGCACCATTAAGCTTATTAATGGTACATGCTCAAGACCACTTAATGACATCATTATTATGCATTGACTTAGCTCAAGAATTCGTTGATGTTTACAAAAAAATTGGTTAATTATAAAAAGAAGCTCTAATATGTTATTTAAAAGTCTAACTTAATGTTAGGCTTCTTTTTTTATAGAAATAAGTATATCTTTGGAGCGATGATGAAAGTCTCACTGATCAATGATGGACCAACAACAATCA
>NZ_JAJDKB010000060.1:0-13101 GCF_020589955.1 Faecalibacillus sp. TM498 | reverse complement strand
TTTGTTTCATTTCTTCTTCATTTAATTCAAAATCAAAGATATCTATATTTTCTTTTATTCTTTCTACATGTGTTGATTTTGGAACAACAACAACACCTCTTTGTACATTCCATCTAAGTAAGACTTGTCCTACTGATTTATTATATTTAGCTGCAATTCCTTTTAACATCTCATCTTCAAATGGATTATATCTTCCTCCACCTAGTGGTGCCCATGCTTCAGGAATAACATCATAATATTTCATTGTTTCTATTGCTTTTTCTTGTGTATAGTATGGATGAAGTTCTACTTGATTGACCATTGGTTTGATTTCTACTGTATTTACAAAATTGACAAGAACATGTGCATAGAAGTTAGAAACACCGATTGCTTTTAATTTTCCTTCTTTATACGCATCTTCCATTGCTCTCCATGCACTAAAGTAATCACCCATCGCTTGATGTAAAAGATATAAATCCAAATAACCCAAACCGCTTTTTTCAATCGATGCATCAATTGCTCTCTTTGCAGTTTCATAGTTTTTCATATCTTGTACCCACATCTTAGAAGTAATAAATAAATCTTTTCTAGTACAAACACCTTCTTCAATAGCACGTTTAACACCTGCACCAACCGCATCTTCATTGGTATAAGAAGCTGCTGTATCAATTAAACGATATCCTGCTTTAATTGCTTGATATACTGATTCTTCACATTCTTTTTTATCTGGTACTCTAAAGACACCAAAACCTACTATAGGCATTTTTAACCCATTATTTAATGTTTGATATTCCATTGTATTTCCCTCTTTTCTTACTTTTATTTTGAGATAAAAGTAAGAAAATGTACAATATTGATTTTGCATTCTACTATGTTTTTTTCGCATAGAAAAAACTTGGTTTTACCCAAGTTTTAACTTTCTTCAATAACACCCATTAATTCTAATAATCTATTTAAATCATCTGTGTCAGAGTATTTAATTGTAATAGACTTATCATCTACTTTGATTCTCGTACGATATTTTTTTCTAAGTAATCCTTCAACATATTGATATTCTTTAGATTTTTCAACCTTAGGTTTATTCTTTCTAGCTTCTTGAAGTTCAAAGCCTTTCACAATATTTTCAACATCTCTAACAGATAACTTTTCATCAATAACTCTTTTAGCAATCTTTAATGCTCTTTCTTTATCCAATGTAATTAAAGCTCTTGCATGTCCCATTGATAAAGAACCATCTAATACATATTCTTGAATCTTTTCAGGTAAGTTCAATAATCTAAGTGTATTTGTAATATGTGTTCTTGATTTTCCAATACGTTTAGCTAATTCATTTTGTGTAAGTTTAAGTTTTTCCATCATCGTTTGATAAGCTTGTGCTTCTTCGATGGCATTTAAATCTTCTCTTTGAATATTTTCTAATAAAGCAATTTCCATCATTTGTTGATCACTAAAATCAACAATAATTGCTGGAACTTCTTCTAAATGTGCCATTCTTGCTGCACGGCATCTTCTTTCACCAGCAACAATTTCATATCCTTGAACAGATTTCTTTAAAATTACTGGTTGGAAAATACCATGTTCTTGAATTGATAAAGCAAGTTCATTTAAAGCTTGTTCATCAAATACTTTTCTTGGTTGATAAGGATTAGGTCTAATTTCATCTAATTTGATTTTTTCTTGACTACTTTCAGGTGTATTATGTTCAATATCATCAATTAGTGATGTAATATCTCCACCAAAAATAGCATCTAATCCTTTATTTAATTTTTTCTTTTTCTCAGCCATTTCTACTCAACACTTCCTTTGCAAGTTCTTTATAAGCTTGAGCCCCAACAGAAGATCCATCATAATCAAAAATACAGATTCCTGCACTTGGTGCTTCAGATAATTTAATATTTCTTGGAATAACAGTTTTATAAACTTTTTCTTTAAAATACTTTCTTACTTCTTGAGAAACTTCCAATCCTAAATTTGTACGTTGATCTAACATTGTTAATAATAAACCTTCAATAGAAAGTTTTTTATTAAAATGATTTTGTGTTAATTTAATTGTATTTAACAATTGTGTTAAACCTTCAAGTGCATAGTATTCACATTGTACTGGGATAAGTACTGTATCACATGAAGTTAAAGCATTGGTATTTAATAAACCAAGTGCTGGTGGACAATCAATAAATACATAATCATAATAATCTTTTACTTTATCTAACGCTTGTTTTAAACGCACTTCTCTTCCTTGTTTTACATGTGCTAATTCTAAATCTATCCCTGCTAAATCTATTTCTCCTGGTGCAACATCTAGATTTTCAATATAAGAATGTTGAATTACTTTTTCTAAACCAACTTCTCCTGTTAAAACATGATATGTTGATAATTCAATATAATCTCTATCGATACCAATACCTTGTGTTGCATTTGCTTGAGGATCCATATCTATAAGTAACACTTTATAATTCATCTTCGCAAGTGCAGCTGATAAATTAACGCTTGTCGTTGTTTTACCAACACCACCCTTTTGATTTGTAATTGCTATAACCTTCGACATCTTTACACCCCTTTATGTCCTATCGTTTGTCCTAGTAATACTCTTGTTTCAATATTCTCACTAGAATTATTTATAATATCATCATCTATTTTGACAGTATCTTTTTTCAAAATCATTACAACTGTCGATCCACCAAATTCAAAATAACCTTTTTCTTCTCCTTTAGTAGCAATACTATGTTTATAATTGACAATTTTACCAACCATCATTGCTCCTACTTCCATTTGAATCATTCTACCAAAGTTATTTGAATCAATCACAGTGTACTCTCTACTATTCATTTTGTATATAGGATAATAATCATTTGCGATAGGATTAACAGTATGAAAAATACCTTTGATTTTCTTATGGGAAACAATTTGACCATCATCTACATAACTATAACGATGATAATCATCAACAGCTAAACGAAATACAAGACATATTCCACCATCATATTCTTTAGCTAATGTTTCATCTTGTAATAAATCTTTTAATTGGTATTTTGTATCCTTGATTTCTAAAATCGTATCATCATTTATCGGATAGTAAGTAAGTTTACTATCAGCAGGTGCCATCAATACATCTTTAGAATTGTCAAATGGTCTTTGACCATCCTTTATTCTTCTTGTAAAGAAATCGTTATAACTTTTATATTTCTTTTCTTCATATTGACTCATATCAATATCATTGTTTTTAATAAACGAAGAAATACTTGTCTTTGAAAATGGTGAAGACATATATAAACCACCTAAGTGTGTAACAAATGGTGATACTAAGATTTTTAAAGCACATCTACCAGCAGATGTGCTATATAATTTTTTTAATAATTTATTTTGACCCTCTAATTCTTTAACGATATGTCCTTGACGATCTTTAATCATGAAAAACAAAGAATTTGCACAAGTTCAATAACAACTAGAACACCAAGTGCAATAATTCCTTTCCCTTTTAATTTTGGCACTTTAAAATCAACAACAAATAAAATACCTGTAATTAACATTAAAGTTCCATATAAGTAATCTAAACCAAAAATAACATATCTTAAAGCAAATGCAAAAGGTAAAATAAAGGCTGAAGTTGTAACTGGTAAACCTTGATAATACTTTCTTTTTTCTGTTGTTTGTTGCTGTCTTGTTTCTTCAGTAACATTAAAATAAGCTAAACGAATAACTGCTGCTAATACATAAAGTATTTCAATAGCAAGCCATCCTACTGAAGATAATCCTAAATTATATCCTAGTATTGCTGGAAAAACACCAAAAGAAATAAGATCACATAAAGAATCTATTTGAATTCCAAACTTCTTTTCTTCTTCTGTACGATTTTTCTTACTTCTTGCGACCATTCCATCGAAGGTATCACAAATACCACACATCATTAAACAAATAAATGACCATTGGTAAAGTCCAATGACTGATAAGTGGATTCCTACCATTGCAAAAACTAATGATAAATATGTAAGAATGACAGTATAACTATAAAATCCTATCATATTCTACTCCCTCTATAATTAACGAAAATATTATAGCATAATTTTATCTAATTATGTAGTGTATATCGTCTTATTCATATTTTTGAAAATTTCTATTTTCATTCAAATCTTTATATAAAATAATTTCATCTTTTTCTAAACTTTGTTTAACATCTATAATTCTTTGATTAGACGATCCTCTAAACTTTAAACTTAAATCTTTAAGTTCTTCAATAAACTTACCATCTACTAGAACATCGATATAAGATAACAATTCATCAGTTGCTTCACATCTTGCTCGACTTTCACTTAAAAGTTCTTGATCAAAGAGATAACCTGTATAACACCAAATATCCTTTTGTGGATAAAGTTCTTTCACTCTTTTAATAAACGGTAATAACGCTCTTTGATTACTTGGTTCCATTGGTTCTCCTCCAAGTAAAGACAATCCTGTTATATGTTCTGGTTTTAAATAATCAATAATTAAATCTTCTACTTCTTGATTAAACTCTTTTCCATATTTAAAATCCCATGTCATTTGATTAAAACAATTCTTACAGTGATGCGTGCATCCTGATACAAATAAAGAAACTCTAACTCCTAAGCCATTAGCGATATCAAAATTCTTAATTTCTGCATAATTCATTTCAATTCCTCTTTTCATATTTTCCTATTATACAACAATTCTTTATAGATTCTATTGATATAATAAAAAGGATGTATCATCCTTTAACATAAACCTCTATATTTTATAAGTTCTCCAATATTTCCTTGATATAAACACTCTAATTCTTCAAATAATAAATAATCCGATGGTTTCATTAAACAAGGAAGCTTAGGTAATTCTATAGCTTGACTATAAGCCAAGATTTCACTTACAAATTCTGAACAGAAATAATAATGATTTCTACGATAAGGAACTTCCAATTTACATAAGATCAATCCCATTAAATTATATTTATAATCTTGAGAATGATTTAAAATAGATTCTAAAATAAATTTTGCCTTATAATATATCTCTTTCTTAACAGTAAGTTTATATAATGCACAAGGAATATGTTGATTTTTATTATAGAATCCCTTTTCAAATGACTCATTTCTAATTCCTGCAGGAATTGGAGAGTAAGTATATTTTCTAGCACAACTATACATCGGTTGTAAATTTTCTTCAAAAGAGATAGAAATATGTGTATAACTGTCTTGCGTCATTAAATAAATTGCTTTAGAAATAAAAGTATCTGATTTTGTTAGTAATAAATAAATATCTTTCACCTTATTCTCCTTTCCTCACTTCTTTCAGTATTACATATTTTTTAGATATAATCGACATATTTTTACAAATTTATCAATTCATTAAATTTTTTTCATAACAAAAAAAGCGAGAATGTCTCGCCTTTATATAAACTAACTCTTTTTTCAAAATCAGAACCTGGTTCAAACCTTCTACTTTCGATATCCATTTGAGATAATGCTTGATTCATTGATTCAACTTCTGCTTTTGTAAATTTGATTTCGGTTGCTTTAATATTTTCTTTTAATCTTTCCAACTTTGTTGTTTCTGGAATAGGTACAATAAAATCTTTTTGTGCTAATACCCAAGCCAAAGAAATTTATGCAACTGTTACCTTTTTTTCTTTTGAAATTTTATTAACTAAACCAACAACTACTTGATTCTTTTTAAGCGCTTCTTCACTAAATCTTGGTGCATTTAATTTTGCATGAAAACCATTTTTATCATAAGCATCACTTAAAAATCCTTTACATAATGGAGCAAAAGGAACAAAACCAATACCTAGTTCTTCAAGTAAAGGAATAAGCTTATCTTCTGGTTCTCTCCACATCATTGAATATTCACTCTCTACGGCTGTTAAAGAACATATTGCATGGGCTTGGTTTCAATTTTTGCTTCTGATAATCCCCAATGTTTGATTTTCCCTTGTTTAATAAAATCCTTCATTAAATACGCAATATCTTCAATTGGTACATTAGGATCAACGCGATGTAAATAATACAAATCAATATAATCTGTTTTTAATCTTTTAAGAGAGCCCTCTAAAGATTTTTTAATACCTTCAAGATTTCCATCAACAACTTGTTTACCATTTTCCCTTCTTTGGTTTTTGGTTAATAAATAGAAAAAAAAGAGATGAAAATTTCATCTCTATAAGTGTAATACACGTTCTTTGATTTCTTGTGTTCTTCCTTGATTCCAGAATTGTGTTCCAATATAACCACATGTACGTCTAGCAACAGACATCATATCTTGGTTTTTATTTCCACAGTTTGGACATACCCAAATAAGTTTACCATTTTCATCTTTTTCAATTTGGATTTCTCCATCATATCCACAAGCCATACAATAATCACTCTTTGTATTTAATTCAGCATACATAATATTATTATAAATATGTTTCATAACTGCTAATACCGCATCAATATTATCTTGCATATCTGGAACTTCTACATAAGAAATAGCTCCACCTGGTGATAATTTTTGGAATTGAGATTCAAATGTTAATTTATCAAAGGCGTTAATATGTTCTGTTACATGGATATGATAACTGTTTGTAATATAGTTTTTATCTGTAACACCTTCAATTTTACCAAAACGTTTTTGTAAACATTTTGCAAATTTATAAGTTGTTGATTCAATTGGTGTTCCATAAAGTGAAAAATCAATATTTTCTTTTTCTTTCCATTTTGCACATGCGTCATTTAAATGTTGCATTACTTCAATTGCAAATGGTGTTGCACTTGGATCTGTATGTGATTTACCTGTCATATATTTAACACATTCATATAATCCAGCATATCCAAGAGAAATTGTTGAATAACCACCGTATAATAATTTATCAATTGTTTCACCTTTTTTAAGACGAGCCAATGCTCCGTGTTGCCATAAAATAGGTGCCACATCACTTGGTGTTCCTTTTAAACGTTCATGTCTGCACATTAAAGCTCTATAACATAAATCTAATCTTTCATCAAAGATTTGCCAGAATTTGTTCATATCTCTTTTTGATGAACAAGCCACATCAACTAAGTTGATTGTCACAACTCCTTGATTGAAACGTCCATAGTATTTTGGTTTACCATTTTCATCAATATAAGGTGTTAAGAAAGATCTACATCCCATTGATGGATAACATTGACCATTCCCATTTTGATCAACTTTTAATTCTTTCATTACTTTTTCAGAAATATAATCAGGAACTAAACGTTTTGCTGAACATCTTGCAGCAAGTTCTGTTAAATAATAATATTGACTATTAGGTTCAATATTGTTTTCTTGTAAAGCATAGATTAATTTAGGGAATGCTGGTGTAATATAAACACCTTTTTCATTTTTAACACCTTTCATTCTTTGTTTAAGTGTTTCTTCAATGATCATAGCAAGGTCATCTCTTAAACGTCCTTCAGGTACTTCATTTAAATACATGAAGACAGTAATAAATGGTGCTTGTCCATTTGTTGTCATTAAAGTAACAACTTGATATTGAATTGTTTGTACCCCTTTAGTAATTTCTTTTTTCAAACGTTCTTCAGCTAAAGCATTGATTTTTTCATCATCTAATTCTAAACCAATAGTTTCAAATTCTTCTTTAACTTCTTTTCTAAATTTTTGTCTACTTACATCAACAAATGGTGCTAAATGAGATAATGTAATACTTTGTCCCCCATATTGAGAACTTGCTACTTGAGCAATAATTTGAGTAGCTACATTACATGCAGTAGAAAAACTCTTTGGTTTTTCAATCATTGTTTCTGAAATAACTGTTCCATTTTGTAACATATCTTCTAGATTTACTAAATCACAGTTATGCATATGTTGAGAGAAATAATCAGCATCATGGAAATGAATCAATCCTTCATCATGTGCTTTTACAATATCTTCTGGAAGTAAAATTCTTCTTGTTAAATCTTTACTAACTTCTCCAGCCATATAATCTCTTTGTACACTATTTACTGTAGGGTTTTTATTAGAGTTTTCTTGTTTAACTTCTTCATTTGCACATTCAATCAAACTTAAAATTTGATCATCAGTTGTATTAGATTGTCTTGCTAGTGCTCTTTGAAAACGATATGTAATATACTTTCTGGCAACAGAAAAAGCATTTAATTTCATTAATTCATCTTCTACTAAGTTTTGAATTTCTTCAACGCTTAATGCTCTTTTCATTTTTTGACATTTATATTTAATGTCATTTGTAATATTATCTATTTCTTCTTCAGAAAGTCTTTCTGTTTCAACAACTTCTTTATTAGCACCAATAATTGCATTGGTAATTTTTACTTCATCAAAAATTGCTTCTTGCCCATTTCTTTTTATTATTTTCACGCCAAATATCCCCTTTCGTATTTTTTATGTATTTGTATTATAGCCAATCAAAAAAAAAAAATATACTTTTATGCTCTATTGGCCCATACTTTTTTTCGAATTATTTTACTTAAAATAATTCGACGTCCAATCCATTCTATCACAAATAATATTGATTTTATAGTTCTTTTACGTTTTTACAAAATAAAAAAATCCAATGTTTATATAAACAAAGGACTTTGTAAAAAATATATTTATGATTTTTATAAATTCTAAAGAACATATAAGATAATACATAAAAAATGTAAGATAGAACCAACTAAAATCCATAAATGCCAAATACTATGCATATATTTAATCTTATTTTGTAATACATAGAAAATAACACCAATTGTATAAGCAAGTCCTCCTGAAACAAGTAACCAAATACCATTCATTCCTACTGCTTGTGGTAAGAGATTGATTTTAAAAATAATACACCAACCCATCACTAAATAACAAATCATTGAAAAAGTTTGATATTTTTTAATATCGATTGCATTTAACGTAATTCCAATCACTGTCATGATCCATATGACTGCAAATAAAATCCAAGCCCATTTAGCATCAACTTCTCTTATTGAACAAAGTAAAACCGGTGTGTAAGTTCCCGCAATCAATACAAAGATACTGCAATGATCCATAATTTGGAAAACTTTCTTTGCTTTAAGCTTAGGTGATAAACCATGATAGATAGCTGACATTGTATAAAGAAGAATCATCGAAATTCCATAAACAATCCCTGAAAATAAGCCATAACCATCATGACAAAAGATAATACATAAAACTAATGCGGCTATTCCCATCGCCCCACCTACAATATGAGTTACCATATTAAATATTTCTTCACCCTTTGTATAAACAGGTAAAACACGATCATCTAATTTTGTTCTTTTCATACACATTACCTCTTTTAACTATTTTATGTAGTATTCAATACTATGTCTTATAATTTACACATATAATAACAATCTCATTTCCCTATGTCAAGTGATGAAATTATTTATTTTCTTGTTTTCTTTTTTCCTCTATAATAGAGAAGTAAAAAGGAGAAAAATTATGAAAAAAATCGCAAAATTTGAAAAAGTATCATATAACCAATTTAAAAATGATTTCATGGATTCATTTCCTCAATATAATGAAAAAGAAGTAGAAGAAATCTATCATTCCATCCAACTTCCAAAACGTGCCACAAAAGGATCAGCTGGATATGATTTCTATAGTCCTATTGATTTTGAATTAAATCCAGGACAAACTATTAAAATTCCTACAGGTATTCGTGTACGTATTGAAAATGGTTGGGTATTAGGTTTATATCCTCGTAGTGGTTTAGGATTTAAATATCGTTTACAACTTAATAATACAGTAGGTATTATTGATAGTGATTATTATAATAGTGATAATGAAGGTCATATGTTTGTAAAACTTACAAATGATAGTAATGAAGATAAATCTCTTTCTTTAAAAGCAGGACAAGGAATGGTTCAAGGTATTTTCTTTGAATTTGGAATTGTTGAAGATGATGATGTCACTGAAGAAAGAAATGGTGGCTTTGGCTCAACAACAAAATAATTACGTTTATATCGTAAGGTGTCGTGATAAAACACTTTATACTGGTTGGACAAATCAGCTAGAAAAGCGTATTGAAGCCCATAACGCTGGTAAAGGTGCTAAATATACAAAGGCAAGAAGACCAGTCGAACTTGTTTATTTTGAAACTTTTGAACATAAAAGCGAGGCTTTAAAAAGAGAGTATCAAATTAAACAATTAAAAAGATCAGAAAAAGAAAAGCTCATATTAAGCAAAAAGAAGATCTAAACTGATCTTCTTTTATGCTTTTTCTTCACTTAATTGATAAATCACTAAACCAGCAACAACAATCAAACATCCTAAAATTTTTGAAATAGAAAACATGTTATATACAAAAGCATCAATCACCATCCCACTGACAAGTTGTCCAATAAAGCTTAATAAAGTAAGGATAACAGGTGATATTCTAGGAACAATTATATTTAAAATCAAGATATTAAAAACCCCTATGATTCCACCTAAATACATCATCAAATTCGTTTTATCTAAAGAAATATTTATATGTTGAACACCAACAATCATCAAAACAAGCATTAAAATCAAACTTGTTATAAAGCCTGTAAAGTAATTATAAAACGTTCCCTGATAAGCTCCCATTTTCTTAGAAAGCATCCCATTGACACTACGGCTTAAAACAATTGTAACTCCTGATAGAATAGAAAATATAATAGAAATCATAATAACATCACTCCTATTCCTAAACAAACAACTGCTAATCCTATGATCTTTCCTATATTTAATTTTCGAATAGATGTCGCTAGCCATCCCTTATTTTCTAACAACAAAGATGTCATCATTTGTCCTAATAATCCTAGTGCTGTCATTAAAGAAGCTCCTATCTTACCAATCGCAAAAACATTAAAAATAACAGTTAATACCCCGATACATCCTCCACAATACATATATAAAGGAATTTGTTTTTTAAAACAAACTTTCTTATCTTTGATTTTCATAATAATTAAAAAAGTAACTAAACCAACTAAATGAATGATAACTGTTGATAAATAGACCCCTGTATAATCTGATAATTGCCCATTAAATACATTCATCGTCGTTACAATAATCCCACATAATGTGGCTAATACAAAATCCATCAAGATCACCTCCAGAAAGAATTATAGTGATTGAACTTGATTATAAATACGACATATGTCATATTGGTGATGGTGATTTAGATGAATTATTTAAATGAATTAAAAAAATTAGAAATTCTTCACGTTGATAATTATCAATATATTGAAATCAAAAAATTAAATAAAGACGAATATTTATTACATCAAGGTGAAAAGCTTAATTATATTTATATTCTTTTAAGAGGAAAAATGAAAGTAAACCATATTAATGCGAATGGAAATAGTATGTTATGCAGTTTTAATAGTCCCTACTCTATTATTGGTGATTTAGAATTTATCACTCAATCTCCTATTATTAATAATGTGATTGCTTATGAAGATTGTATTTGTGCAACTATTTCCCTTTCTAAATATCATGAAATATTAATGAATGATGTTTTCTTTATGAAAACCATCGCAAAAAATCTTGCCAGCAAGCTTTCTAAATCAACTCAGAATCAGTCTATTTCATTAAATTATCCAGTTGAAAATAGATTAGCGGCTTACTTTGTTGTTTCTCATAAAAACTCTATTGTTCAAGATAATTTTGTAGTCGTTGCTGAATTGATAGGTTGTAGTTATCGTCAACTCCAACGTATTCTTCAATTATTTTTAGATAAGAAATATATAAAGAAAATTAAACGTGGTACGTATCAAATTATTAATTTAAATGCTTTAAATCTGTTAGGTGAAGATGTTTATCAATTTTAATATTATAATAAAAATGAGGTGATTTTATGATTTTAAAACAGTTAGAAAAAGATTATAAATTAAATAAAAATGATTTGTTTATTGCTAGATACATACTTGAACATAGTGAAGAAATCCCTTTACTTTCTTCACATCAACTTGCTAAAGAAACATTCACAAGTCCAACAGCTATTATTCGTTTTGTTAAAAAGCTAGGTTTTGAAAGTTATAATGATTTTAAACTTAATATCCATTCTTTTTTAAATCAGTATTATCTTTCTAATATGCATATTCAATCTCATGAAAACCTTTATTCTGTAAAAAATAAACTTACAGAAATTGAATGTGGTATTATTCATCAAACAAAAGATAATATTGACTCTACCACATTTAACCACATAATTTCTATGATTTCTAAAAATAAATATATTGATATTATTGCCAATGATACAAATTCTACTATTGGAGATTATGCTAGTCATTTATTATCAAGTGTTAATAAGATTGTTAATGTTTATCATAATCATGATAAACAGCTTTGGCTAAGTTTTAATGTGGAAAGGGATCATACAATTATACTTGTGAGTAAATATGGTAAAAATAAGCATTTATTAAGAGTAGTTGATATTTTAAAAGAAAGAAAGATTCCTTTTCTTGTGATTACATCTAAACAAGCAAAAGAATTATCTTTAAAAACACCTTATGTTTTATATGGAATAATCCATGAAGAATTCGAAAGTTTAAAAGACATGACTTTCTATATTTCTTTAAAATATATTTTTGATTTGTTTTATACTATTCTTATATCAAATGATTTAAAACATTCTAAAGAATTAGATAATCTTTATGGACATATCTTTAATCAAGAAAGTTGACAATGTTACAATGTAACATTGTTTTTTTATCTTTTAAGAATAATTTTGTTATGTTATTTCTTAGTATGCTTTATCACTTGATAAGTTCTTTTTTATAAATTATTTTAGTTTTGTAGAAAAGGAGGAATCAAAAATGATTGGTACTATTGCTGCCATTTTAACAACAATTTCATTTTTACCACAAGCATATCAAGTTATTAAAACCAAAGATACATCAAGCATTTCACTTGGAATGTATGTTGCTTTTGTTTTAGGAGTATTTTTATGGATTATTCATGGTATTAACATACGAGATTATAATTTGATTGGCGCAAATGCAATTACTTTTGTTTTTGCTTCAATTATTTTAACTTATAAAATCAAATATAAATAGTGGAGGAAAAAACTATGTTAAAAAAAGATTTTTTATGGGGTGGAGCGTTAGCTGCTCACCAATTTGAAGGAGGAGTATTAAATACTTCTAAAGGATATTCTGTAGCGGATGTCATGACTGCAGGAG
>NZ_JAJDKB010000006.1:0-84281 GCF_020589955.1 Faecalibacillus sp. TM498 | reverse complement strand
AAAACGTAATCAATCGCGGATAAATAAGATTGATAGAAAGGAATGTATATTGTAGGTGACTACTCAGATGGGTCAATTACAATATACCAGGAGTAACAATGTTGATAAAAAAGATTCTTAATAATAATGTTGTAATTACTATAAACGATGATCATGAAGAAATAATCGTTATGGGTAAAGGAATTGCTTATGGAAAAAGAAATGGCGATCTTATTGATATTAGTAAAATCAATAAGACCTTTGAATTAAGCTTAAAAGATGAACAAAAAAAGATGCTAAACATGCTAAAAGACATTCCAATTGAATATATGGATACTTCTGATCAAATAATTCAAAAAGCAAAGAAAGAATTAAAAGTGGGAATTGATGACTCTCTTTATATTACTTTAACAGATCATATTCATACAAGTATAGAGAGATATAAAGAAGGGGTTATATTAAAAAATCAGCTATTAATGGAAATTAAAAGTTTCTATAGAAAAGAATTTGAATTGGGAATGTGGGCATTAACTTTAATAAAGGCTAAATATGGAATATCTATGGATGAAAATGAAGCTGGATTTATCGCTTTACATATTGTATGTAGTGAAACTGATAATGCAATAGAAAACGCCTATGAAATTACTGCTTTTATTAAAGAAATATTGGAGATAGTAAAGAATTATTTTCATATAGAATTTGATGAAGAATCTTTATCATATTATAGATTTGTTACACATTTAAAATATTTTGGTTTACGTTGTTTTAATCATATGAAACATAATCAAATCGATTCATTAAATAATGATATTTTAGAAATAATGAAAGAAAAATATGTGGATGCATATTTATGCGTCTTGGAAATAAAAAAATATGTAAAACAAAAGTACGATTACATTTTAGAAGATGAAGAAATATTATTTTTAACAATACATGTTGCAAAGATTATCTTAAAAAAATAAACAGAGATAATTTGCATATAGATGGATAGTAACATTCAGTTGGCTAAACCTCATAGTTTGAAAGAATTCAAAAAAGGAGGAATATATTATGAAATATGAAGAACTTTCAAATGAAATAATTGAGGCTGTTGGGGGAAAACAAAATATTGTTTCTTTACAACATTGTATGACAAGATTGAGATTTACCTTGAAAGATGAATCTCAAGCAGATGATGAAAAAGTAAGAAGCATAAAAGGAGTTCTATCATTAATAAAAAAGGGAGGACAATATCAAATTGTAATTGGGACATATGTCCATGATGTTTATCTAGATATTTGTAAAATAGCGAATATTGAGGAAAAAGAAGAAAAAAAAGATAATGAAAATAAAGAAAAGAAGAATATCATAAATTCTTTAATTTCAACTATTATAGGAGTAATTGCTCCAATTATACCTATTCTAATCGGTACAGGATTAGGAAAATGCTTACTGATGATTGTATCTATGATGGGATGGGCTAATGCAGATACATCTATGACGTATTACATCTTCAATTTTGTTTTTGATGCAGGTTTTACTTTTTTACCTGTTTTCGTAGCAGTAGCTGCAGCAAAACATTTTAAATGTAATACATTTATGGCAGCACTATTAGGATGTGCACTTGTTCATCCTAATTGGAACAGTATTGTTTCTGCGGTGGATCCAAAATTTATTGGAAGTATTTTGGGAATATTCCCTGTTTATGGAATGTCATATACATCTTCACTAATTCCAGCAATCTTAGTTGTTTGGGTAATGAGTAAAGTTGAGTATGGTCTAAACAAATATTTACCAAATATGATAAAAGATATTTTATCACCATTATTAACATTATTAATAATGGTGCCATTAACATTTGTAGTATTAGCACCAGCAATGGGTATTGTTTCAATTTATTTAGGCAATGCACTATTATGGATCTATAACACATTTGGAATGTTTGCTCTTGCAATTTTATGTATAGTATATCCATGGCTTGTAGTTACAGGAATGCATTCAACACTTGCTATCGCTGGAATTCAAATATTGTCGCAATCAGGATATGATCCATTTTCAAGAACTTTAACATTGACAGCAAATATGTCACAAGGTGCAGCTGCAATGGCGTGTGCTTTAAAAACAAAAAATAAAGAATTTAAACAAACTTGCTTATCTTCAGGACTTACGGCTTTTCTTGGTGGTATAACTGAACCATGTATTTATGGAGTTACATTAAAATTGAAAAAACCAATGTATGCAGTAATGATAGGATGTTTTTCTGGAGGATTGTATGCTGGTTTTGTTGGACTAAAAGCTTATGCGTTTATGACACCAAGTATTATCAATATTCCTATGTGGATTGGTGGAACAAGTAATTCAAATTTAATCAACGCAATTATTACAATTATTATTTCTGCTGTTGTTACTTTTATTGCAACATTAGTTATTGGATTTGATGATCCAGTTGAAGAAAGTAATGATATTAATCATAATTTGATGAATAATGTAAAAAGTCCAATAAGTGGAAAAATTTTAGACTTAAATTCTGTAAATGATGAAATGTTTTCTAAAGAAGTTTTAGGTAAGGGTGTTGCTCTTATTCCTAATGATAATAAGGTATATTCGCCAGTTGAAGGAATTATTTCTGCTACATTTGAAACAAAGCATGCTATTGGAATTACAACAGATAAAAATATGGAAATTTTAATTCATATTGGTATTGACACTGTTAAATTTGGGGGTAAACCATTTAAACAATTCGTTGAAAAAGGTCAAAGAGTAAAGCAAGGAGATTTGTTAATTGAATTTGATAAAGAATTGCTAAAACAAGGAGATGCGGATTTAACAACAATGGTTGTTATTACCAACTCAAATGATTATTTAGAAATTATTCCTACCAAAGAAAAAAGAGTTAAGATGAATGATGATTTATTAACAGTTATTTAAGGAGAAAACATATGGTTTATGCAGATTTACATGTTCACACTAATTATAGTGATGGAACTCATTCGATAGAAGAGGTTATTAGATTAGCAAAGAATAGAGGAATAAAAGTTGTGGCAATAACTGATCATGATACACTTTATCACTATGATAAAGTTAAAAAAATTTGTGAAAAGAATAATATAAAGACTATTCGAGGTGTGGAAATGAGCTGTTATGATTTTGATGTTTATAAGAAAGTTCATGTTGTAGGGTTATGGCTAAATGATAACCCTACACATGTAGAAGAATTATGTAATCATACTTTGAAATGTAGAGATGAATATCATCATCAGTTAATTGACGAACTAAATGATAAGGGATTGGATATAACATATGAAGAAGCAAAAAAATTTTCTCCATATAATATAGTGTTTAAAATGCATCTTTTTCAGGCAATTGTCAATAAATATCCAGAATATAACAATTTGGAAAAATATAGAGAATTATTTGCAGGAAAAGTATCTCAAGATGTTGATCTACAAATGGGATATATTGATGTAAAAAGCGGCATAGAAGCAATACATAAGGATGGTGGTATAGCTATCCTAGCTCATCCATGCGAGTATGATAATTATGATGAAATAAAAAAATATGTTTCATATGATCTTGATGGAATTGAAATTTCTCATCCAAGTATGAAAGAAGATGATTATCCATTAACTCAACATTTTGCTAAAAAATATAATTTATTGAAAAGTGGAGGAAGTGATTTTCATAATATAAAACTAACAAGTATAGGGGATTTTGGCTTAACAAAAGAACAATTTGATGATTTGGAAAAAGAGGCATTACAAAAATGAAGAACATAAATAACTTTAGAAATGTTAAAGGGTATATTAATAAAGATAACAAAAAATTAAAAGCTAATATGATTTTTAGAGGTGGTGCTTTAAATCGTTTGATTCCAGATGAGATAAATTATTTCGAAAAAAAACTAAATATACGATATGTACTGGATTTCAGAGATCAAAATGAAGCTGAAAAAGATCCAGATATTATAGGAAATCGAATTAATTATGAACGTATAAGTGCGTTACAACTTCAAGACGAGCGTTTTCAGGGATTTGATTTTGGTAAAGAACTTAGTAAGAATTTATCTTTAACGCAAATAGATTATTTATCACAATATCTTCTAGATGGATATAAAAATATGCCTTTTAATAATAAAGCATTTGATAAATTATTTAAATTACTTCTTAAAAATGATGGTAGTGTTTATTATCATTGTAGTGCTGGAAAAGACAGGACAGGTATTGCTACTTTTCTTATTATGATGGCATTAGATATGAATGAAGAAGATGCAATAAATGAATATCTATTATCTAATAAGTATTTAAAAAATTTTATTGACCAATTTTATTTGGAACATAATGTATCAAAAGAATTTCAAAAGTTAGCAGATAAGTTACTCTATGTAAGAGAAGAAAATATTCTTTTAGCGATTAATGCTATAAAGTGTAAGTATCAAAGTTATGATGATTATTTTGAAAAAGAATACAATCTAACAAAAGAAAAGAGAAAACTACTGAAAGCAATCTATTGTGAGTAAAAACAAAAAATAGTAATGGGAAAAAGTGTATTAATTTATCACGTTGAGTGGTTTGTTAGAATTTTGATTGCTGCAATATGTGGTTGTTGCATTGGTTATGAAAGAAGTAGCAGAAATAAAGGTGCAGGTATAAGAACTCATGCTATTTTAGCGTTAGGTTCAGCTTTGATGGTACTGATCTCAAAATATGGTTTTTGTGATTTTAAAAATATAGACGGATCTCGTCTTGCTGCTCAAATTGTAAGTGGTGTAGGTTTCTTAGGCGCTGGTGTTATTTTTGTAAGACATGGAACTGTTTCGGGACTGACTACGGCAGCAGGAATGTGGGCTACTTCAGGAGTAGGAATGTGTATTGGATGTGGATTGTATGATTTAGGAATAATTTCTACTTTTCTTATTGTTGGTTTGCAAACACTTTTTCATAGGGGATTTTTCTTAAGAATGACACAAAATACCATAAAAGTTCGTTTAGAGGTGTTATATAGAAAGAATCTCATATATGATATAGAAAATTTATTTAGTAATAATAATTTGAATATTATTGATATTAAATATGAAAAAAGAAGCGAAATAGTAATTATGGAGATAGAAATTAAGTTTCCTTCAAAAAATGAAAAATATAATCTAACAAATGAAATTCTTGAAAAAGATTATGTTGTAAAATTAAGTTATTTTTAGAAGGGAAAATTTTATACTTTTCAATATTAAAAAGATACTTTTGCAGTATCTTTTTATGTTCTCTCATTTTTAAATTCTAAAGGGGATTTATTATATTTTTTTCTAAAAACCTTACAAAAATAATTTGGATCCTCAAATCCACATTTATATGATATTTCCTTTACACTTATTTTTTCATTAATCAATAATTCGGATGCTATTTCTAATCTATAATCTAACAAAAACTTATGAATGGTTGTATTGTATTTTGATTTAAAATGATTTAACAAAGTTGATCTACTGCAAAAAAAGTATGCACATAATTGTTCGATGGTAATTTCTTTATTATAATTAGAAATAATATATTTTTTTACTTCTTGAGCTAGATTATCATGTTTTGCTTGTACTCGGTTTGTAAGCGAAATGTATTTTGCATATATATCACAAATATTAGCAAAAGAATAGACTTGATCTTCATTTAAGATTGCAATCTTGGTCACATATTTTTTTAACTTTTCTTGGTCATCAAAATATTCTTTTGATTTTTCAATGATCTCAGAATAATTTCTGTATGTACCAATGACTGCTTGTCCCATCATTAAATATCCTGTAAGAACTCCGTAGGAATATAGAGGCATAATAGCTTCATTTAAACCAAAATGACATTTGTATATATATAATTCTCCTGATTCTTTTACGTGTTCCATAGCCTTATAATCACAATCCAAACAATGTTGGTATGATTTTTTATTTTTTCCTATTTCGTTACAAAATTTTGATTTTTTGTGTGGATAAGAAGCTAATAAATTTTGATTTAAATCAAAAATAGACATATTTAATCCTGAAAGAAGGTATAAGTCTTTTAGCATTTTTTCTAGTTCGATCATAATTTCTCCTTTAAATAATTTATATCATACTAATTTACCCTTAATTATACTTTATTCTCTTTTGAAATGAAATAGATATTAATATAATTTAAAAGAAAAGGGGAAAGATAATTTGAAAATAAATAAGATATTAAATAATAATTATGTAACATCCTATAATGATGATACAGGAGAAATAGTAGTTATGGGTCCAGGTGTTGGATTTAGAAAAAAAGCAGGAAATACAATAGACAATAATAAAATAGAAAAAATCTTTTATTTGCCAATTGGACGAGAAATGGATATCAATCAGTCTATTCATTACAAATTGGCACGAAATATTGTAAAGATGGCATCGGTAAAGTGGAATACTCAGTTCTATAATGAAGTCATTGGAATGATAGCCAGCTATCTTTCTTTTGTTTTAAATGCACGAGAAAACAATAAAAAATTATTTCAAAACAAAGCAATGAATACTAGAATTGAGAATGATTTTGAAAGTGAAATCATGCAATACATATACGAAAAAATAAATATTAAACTTACTAAAACAGAAATTAAATACATATTACTTTGTTTGAAAAATTACTCATTCATTGAGGAAAAAGAAGATGATCAAGTGGGCACTCTTGTTAATGAAATAATGTATATTGTAGAGAAAACATATAATATAAAGTTAGAAGAGAATTCAGAAAAATATATAATTTTTAAAAACAATATTATTAGTTTATCAAGAGAAATTGTAAAGTTGATCAATCAAGGTATTAAAGTTCATCAGGAATCAAAATTTACAAACGATTCCAAATCTAATATGTGTACTAATATCGTAAATAAATATATACGAGAAAAATATCAATATAATTTATCAATTGAAGAAATGAAATTTTTAAATGATAATATAGAAAATATGAGTATTAATTAAAAAAATAACATATCAAGACAAAATGTTGTAAAGTTTCTAGCATAGATAAGAAATTTATGCTAAACATCATTAATTTAAACATAGATTATGACTTTAAGTAGGCAAGTTCAAATAAATTATATTTTTCATGTGTGATTTATATGGTCTTTATTTTTCCAAATTTATAAATTTAAAACATAATTTTATATTAGTGACTCTAATAATTATTTTTGATTAATACTTTACTTTAATAAAGACCTGGCTTTTAATGTTGGTTATTTACTGTTTTTGATAGTATTTGTTTCTCCAGTTGCAGGATTTCTACCTTGTCTTTCGCTACGATTTCTTACTTCAAAAATACCAAATTCTTTTTTAACTTATTAGAAATTACTTTTGTAAAACTTGTGATTACTTTTTCAATTTCTGCATCTGGAAGAGATACTTTCCATGAAATAGCTTCAATTAATTCTTTTTTATTCGTTTTGAATAAAAAAGAATTATATTAAATTATGATAAAATAAAAAAATATAAATTCCATATTAGAAGATTTCAAAAAAGATTGATAGTGTTTAATTTGTTTATAATTTAAAAAAAAACTTATACACTAATGCAAAAAATATTAAAAAGTCAAAAGAGTGTTTAATTGGTTTATTTATTATGACTTTAAAATATGTAATTCTTAATTATTACTAGTCATATTGTATAAATAACGAAAATTTAGTTAGTTTGAGAAGTGATTTTTTATTTTGTATGATGAATATGGATAGAAAAGGGAGATACAAATGAAAACAAACAAAGAAAAAGTATTTGATTTTATTGTTGAATATTCTAAAAGATTTAAAACAATAAATGATGAAACTCCTAAGTTAGATACACAATTTCTATCTGAAAAATTGGAAATGCGTAGGAGTAATCTTTCAAGTATATTGAATCAGTTGGTTGATGAAAGAAAAATTGAAAAAACAAAAGGGCGTCCTGTGCTTTATTATCTGTCAACAGATCAAGAAGTACAAATTGAAAATCAAGTTTTTGATTCATTGATTGGACAAGATTTAAGTTTAAAAGATACGATTCAGTTTACAAAATCTGCTATTGCATACCCTATGAGAATACCAAGAATTCTTTTTACAGGACAAAAGGGTATAGGGGTGAGAACATTAGCGGAAAAGATTTACGAATATGTGTGCCTTCAAAGAATTTTAAAGAAAGATTCAAATTTCAAAATTGTTGATTGTTTAGATTACAATGAGAAACAAATAAGTGAAAAGTTAATAGGTAAAGAAAATATTTTTTTAGAAAATAATCATGGATTGATTTTAATAAAGAATGTAAATGTAGTGTCTAAAGATTTGATTTCAAATGTTATTAGAATGTTAAAAAATAATTCCGATTTTGATTTTATACTTATTATTCATCTTAATGAAGACCTCGATAAATTGGATTACTTACGAGATTACTTTAATTTTATGGTCCATATCCCTTCCTTGGATAACAGAAATCTCTCGGAAAGATTCCAGTTTATTGAAAAATTCTTTCAAAATGAATCAAATAATTTGAATAGATCAATTGAAATTAATGATGGTTTAATGAAATGTTTATTACTTTATCCTTGTAAGGATAATCTTATTGAACTTAGAAACAACATTCAATTTGGTGTTGCAAATGCACTTTCTAAGTCAAAAAAGAATACGAACATAGTTATTGAATTAGGTGATTTACCACCTAATGTCAGAAAAGGACTTTTATATATTAAAAAGCATATAAATGATTTAACTAATGTTTTAGAGAAGGATACAACATATGTATTCAATCATAATCAAACATTGAGAAAAAAGATTAAAAGTGAAAATTTAGATATCTATGCACAGTTAGAACAAAAATACAAAGCTCTTGGAAAAATGGCAAATGAAAAAGAAAAAGATGCTTATCTAATTGCTAATATTGAAGAACAGATTGATGACTACTTAAAACAAATTACACATGATATAGATAAAGATAAAATCAAAAAAATTTGCTCTACAAAGTTAATTAATTCTGTAGAAAAATTCTTAAACAGTGCAAGTGTTCGATTTAATCAGGTTTATTCAAATAAAATATATTATGCAATATGTCTTCATTTGAATAATGCAATAGTTAGAAACAGTTCAAAACAAAGAATTTCTAATGAAAATATTATGGAAATCATTGATAAGTATGATGAACAGTATGTGTTTTCTAGAAAGTTTTTAAAATCAATAGAAAAAGAATTCAATGTAACTCTATCTATGGACGAAAGTGCTTTTATAACTTTGGTTTTAACTCTTCAAGAAAATGAAAAACTAAAAAAGAGAAATGTTGTTACATTAATTGTAATGCATGGAAGTAAAACAGCACAGTCAATAGTAGAAGTTGTCAAACTTCTGATGCCGGTAAAAAATATCGAAGCTTTTGACTTATCATTAGAAGATGATCCAAAAGAATCTTATGAGCAATTAAAAAATAAGATTATTGAAATAAATCAAGGAAGAGGAATATTAGCTCTATATGATATGGGTTCTATTCAAGTCATGTTGGATTCAATCATGGAAGAAACAAAGATAAATATTAGATCAATTGAAGTTCCTATTCCATTATTAGCGATGTCTGCTTGTAAACAAGCTGAAGAAGGAAAGAATGTTGATGATATTTATGATCATTTGGTTAGTGAATATTCCGATAAATCATATTCAAGAATGAGCAATAAGGATGTTATTATTGCATTATCGTCAGCTAATGAAAATAACAGTGAAAGTATTAAAAGATATTTACAGACTTTAGAGGATTACAGAGATTATCAAATATTATCATTTAATATTTCTGATAAGCACAGTTTAATCAATAGAATCAATGAAATCAAACTTAAAGGTAAGGTTATCGGGATTGTAGGAACTTATAATCCTGATATCTTCAATATAAAATTTGTAGATTATCAACATTTACCTAAAGTTTATACAATACATGAATTATTTGCAGAAAGCGATGATGATTTTGATATCATTGAATACTTAACAGAACAGTTTGAGATATTCAATTATGATGACCTTCAAAACTCATTATTACCATTTGTAAAGAAACTAGAAGAAATATTTGAAGAACCATTTACAGAAGATACAAGATTAGGAATGCTTATTCATATGGGATGCTTAATTGACAGATTGACAAAAAAGCAAGCATCTGCGGTCAATTTTAATTTGGATAGTATAAGAACAAAGTATCATGATGAATTTACAATGGTTTCTGAAGCCTCTAAGAAACTTGAATCAACGTTTAATGTTACATTTAGTGACAGTGATAAAGCAACAATTATAGAAATTATTATTAATAACAAAAGGAGAAATTAATTATGACAAAAGAAGAAGCCTCAATGATTGGGTTTGAAATTGTAGCGTACTCAGGAGACGCAAGAAGTAAATTACTATTAGCTGTAGAAAAAGCTAAACAAAAAGAATTCGGTGAATGTGATAAATTGATTGCAGAAGCGAATGAATGTTTAAATGATGCTCATAAATCACAAACAGAATTATTACAAATGGAAGCTAGAGGAGAACACATTGATATTGGATTTATTACTGTTCATGCTCAAGATCATTTGATGACAACAATTTTATTAAAAGATATTATTAACAATTTATTAGATATTTATAGATAATGAGGTAAAAAAAGATGGATGCGTTGATTGGAAAAATCGAGAAAGCTAAGCCTTTCTTTGAAAAAGTTTCTAGAAATAAGTATTTAAAAGCAATCCGTGATGGATTCATGTCAGCTATGCCAGTAGTACTATTCTCAAGTATCTTCATGTTACTTGCTTATGTACCAAACATTTTCGGATTCTATTGGCCTAGTGATATCGAAGCAATGATTTTAAAACCATATAACTATTCAATGGGATTATTAGCAGTGCTTGTAGCTGGGACAACAGCAAAAAACTTATGTGACAGTTTAAATAGAGATATGCCAGTTAATAGACAAATCAATAATATTTCAACTCTTATGGCAGGTATTGTAGGTTTCTTAGTTGTAGGTGTTGATTCTATTAAAGGCGGATTCTCAAGTGGATACATGGGATCTAAAGGGTTATTAACAGCCTTCTTAGTAGCATTCTTTGTATGTAATGTGTACAAATTCTGTGTTAAAAGAAATATTACAATTCATATGCCAGAAGAAGTACCACCAAATATTTCACAAACATTTGCAGATGTT
Source organism: Faecalibacillus sp. TM498 (assembly GCF_020589955.1). Lineage (NCBI taxonomy): Bacteria > Bacillati > Bacillota > Erysipelotrichia > Erysipelotrichales > Coprobacillaceae > Faecalibacillus > Faecalibacillus sp. TM498. Next base: position 73,165 of record NZ_JAJDKB010000006.1, on the reverse strand, counting down.
ATTCCTTTCGGAGTTTCAATCTTATTATTAGCTTTATTTGATATAGCATTTAGACATTTTGTAGGTATGTGTTTCGCTGAATCAGTTATTGAATTCTTCAAACCTTTATTTACTGCAGCAGACGGATATTTAGGATTAGCTATTATTTATGGAGCTATGTCATTATTCTGGTTCGTAGGTATTCAAGGGCCATCAATTGTTGAACCAGCAGTTTCAGCAATTTATTATGTAAACATTGCTAACAACTTAGAATTATTCCAAGCTGGAAAACATGCAGCTAACATTTTAACACCTGGTTGTCAACAATTCGTAGCTACATTAGGTGGTACAGGAGCAACTCTTGTTGTAACATTAATGTTTGCTTTCATGGCAAAATCTAAAGAATTAAGAGCAGTAGGTAAAGCAAGTTCGATTCCTGTATTATTCGGAGTTAATGAACCAATCTTATTTGGTGCACCATTGATCTTAAATCCAATTTTCTTTATTCCATTTATTGTTGCACCAATCTTAAATGTATGGATGTTCAAAGCATTTGTAGATATTTTAGGAATGAACAGTTTCATGTATATTCTTCCTTGGACAACACCAGCACCACTTGGTATTGTATTAGGATGTGGAATTACATTGTTATCAATATTATTTGCAGTATTAGTTTTGGTTGTAGATTTCGTAGTTTATTATCCATTCTTCAAAGTTTATGATAAACAAAAATGTGAAGAAGAAGATGAAAAAGGTGGATATGTTAAAGAAGAAGATGAAGATGTTGAAGTTTCATCTGATGTAGTTAATGAAAAGCGTGTATTAGTGTTATGTGCTGGTGGGGGTACTAGTGGATTATTGGCTAATGCATTAGCTAAAGGTGCTGATGAACAAGGCATTTCAATTATTACTGCCGCAGGTTCTTACGGTGCACACTATGATATGTTAAAAGACTATGATTTAGTAGTTCTAGCTCCTCAAGTAGCAAACTACTATGAAGATTTAAAGAAAGATACAGATCGTATTGGAATTAAATGTGTTGCTTGTGAAGGTAAAAAATATATTGAATTAACTCGTAATCCTCAAAAAGCATTACAATTTGTATTCTCAATTTTAGATGGAGAAGAATAGAATTTAATAATAACCATTAGGTCTAATCCTAATGGTTATTCAATATCGTTAAGTTAAGGAGAAAATTATGAAATTTAGTAAAGATTTTGTATTTGGTGGAGCAACAGCTGCTTATCAATGTGAAGGTAGTACTAGAGAATATGGAAAAGGAAAAGTAGCATGGGATGATTATTTAGCTAAACAAGGTAGATTCTCAGCTGATCCTGCTAGTGATTTCTACCATAAATATCCTGTGGATTTAAAATTATGCAATGATTTTGGAATTGAAGGTATAAGAATTTCTATTGCATGGTCAAGAATTTTTCCTGACGGAAAAGGAAGAATCAATCAAGAAGGTGTAGACTTCTATCATAGAGTATTCCAAGAATGTCATAAAAATGGTGTAGAACCTTATGTAACTTTACATCACTTTGATACTCCTGATGCTTTACATAGTCAAGGGGACTTCTTATCAAGAGAAACAATTGATGCTTTTGAAGAGTATGCAAAATTCTGCTTTGAAGAATATAAAGATGAAGTAACTTATTGGTTTACATTCAATGAAGTATGGCCAATTGCCACAAATCAATATATTGAAGGAACATTCCCACCATGTATTACTTATGATATTACAAAAGCGGTTAAATCAATGCATGGTATGATGGTAGCACATGCTAAAGCAGTTTGTGCTTATAAAGAAAAAGGTTACAAAGGCAAAATTGGAATCATTCATTCATTAGAAACTAAATATCCTTTAAATGAAAATGATCCAAAAGATGTATATGCAGCAAAAAAAGAAGACGTGTTAGCTAATCAATTCTTATTGGATGCAACTTTCTTAGGATACTATACAGATGAAACAATTAAAATTATCAATGAATTAGTTCATATTAACAATGGAACATTTGAATATGATCCAGCAGATATTGAAATCATGAAAAAAGCAGCAAAAGATAATGATTATTTAGGAATGAATCATTATCAAAGTCACTTTATTAAAGCTTATGAAGGTGAAAATGAAATTCATCACAATGGTACTGGAGAAAAAGGTACTAAAAAATTCAAATTAAAAGGTGTAGGAGAAAGAGTGTTTAAAGAAGGTATCCCTACAACTGACTGGGATTGGTTAATTTATCCTGAAGGTATGTATGATATGATTATGAGAATTAAAAATCAATATCCAAACTATAAAGCAATCTATATTACTGAAAATGGTATGGGATATAAAGATCATTTTGATAATGGTAATATCGATGATTCTCCAAGAATTGATTACATTAAACAACATTTACAATGGTTATTAAAATCAATTGAAGATGGTGCAAATGTAAAAGGATATTTTGTTTGGTCATTAATGGATGTATTCTCATGGTCAAATGGTTATAATAAGAGATATGGATTATTCTATGTTGATTACGATACACAAGAAAGATATCCTAAAAAATCAGCATATTGGTATAAAAAAGTAATTGAAACAAGAGAGGTATAATTATGGATTATAGAGGAGTCATCTTTGATTTTAATGGTACATTATTTTTTGATAATGATAAACATGTTAAAGCGTGGGGTGCTATTTCACAATTATTAAGAAATAAAGGTATAACAGATGAAGAACTCCATGAACACTTTAATGGAGTACCTAATAAACAAATCATTCAGTATATGTTAGGTGATAAATGCACAGAGGATGATATTGTTAAATATTCTTCATTAAAAGAAGAATACTATAGAAAATTTTGTAAAGAAGATACTGAAAATTTTCATTTGGTTAAAGGATCAGAAGAATACTTTGATTTGCTAACAGAAAAAAAAGTACCATTTACAATTGCAAGTGCATCAATTAAAGAAAACATTGATTTCTTTGTAGAATCATTTAACTTAGATAAATGGATTGCACCATCTGATATTGTTTATGATGATGGTACTTACGAAAATAAGATAGCAATGTTTAAAAAAGCAGCAGATGTCATTAAGACTGATATTAAAGATTGCTTGATTATTGAAGATTCATTAAGTGGTATTCAAAACGCTTATAACTCTGGTTGCAATATGATTATTGTTATTGATTCAGCGAACAAGAAAGACGAATATGAAAAATTACCTGGTGTTATAAAGGTAATTGATGATTTTACTCAAATTTAATTTATATGTAGCATTTTATTTAATAAAAGAGTTTCCTAAAGTCTAAAATGTCATGATTAAAAAATGCTATTTATGAATATATAAGTGTTTTATATCATTTCTTTAAACCCAACCCTCTTAATAACCTAATGTGTTTATTATGTAAGATTAAAATACTTTAAAAAAATATGGTACTATGCCATATTTTTTTATTTAGAATAAGTGTTAAAATAAGTTATGATGTAAAAATGACGAAATAAATAATAATTTATACGAGGTATAGATATGTTTGATAGTTTTGATATAAAATATACGGATGGTTTAGAATTGGATGGAGCTTTTTCTGTTTCGCACATTAATTACGGATGTTCCCCTAAATTTCATGGAGAGGATGCAAATGATATAGCAAAAAGCTCTAGAAAAAATAGTATTACTTTTAAAGATAAAATAGATGATGTTTTAGACAGCATAAGAAAGTTTAATGGGACAGAAAAGAATTATAAAATTGCAGATCGAATCTATTTGTGGAAAAAATATTGGTTTGACTATATAGAAGCATTTGATAAATCAACGAAAGTAATGCCTGATTCTGTAGTTACGGTATACATAGGAAGACATGCAATTGAATTAGGCTTAAAATATTTAATCATGGTAAAGAAAGGAAGTGTTGTAAAAAGCCATGGTTTAAAAAAGTTGTATGATGAGTTCGATAGTGTATATAAAATTCAGGAGCAATATATGGAATGGGTGGATTTGTTTTGTGAACTATATTGTAAATACATTGAAGGAGATAATCCTGAGTATTTTAGATTTCCAGAATATAAAGGAAATACTAATTTTGCAGGGAATCAATTAGATATAAGATGGTTATGCTATAATCTTTCTTTGATTATATTGAAATTATTACATTTTTCTGGACTGGAAGACGAATACAATAATAATTAAATAATATTAGAATAAAATATAACATTAATATACTTTACACTTATTTAATGCTATAATTTATAGTATAAAAGGATTGTGACTTTTAGTAGGCAAAACCGATAATTAAATGGATCTTATTCCATATTAATTGTTGGTTTTTTTATTTCTTATTAATAGATGCTTAAGAAAGGAGGATAAAAGGGAACATCTATTTTTAATAAATTTTTGTTGTTAGAGTAGAATAGTAGTTTATAAAACATAAATATTTTAAGAAAGAAGGATAGATTATGAAAAAGATATATAAATTATTGATTTGTGTTTTAGTTTTAACTATGTTTACAGGTTGCTCCAGGCTACTTCAAAAAGAAATGCAAAAGAAATTATTGAAGATATGATTTTATATTATGGGACTTATGAGTCAAAATCAAAAGATAAAGTAAATGATCTATTGGAAGAATTAGAAGATGTTGACTCTTCAAAAGCAAAGCAATGGGATGAAATTATGAAGTATTGGCAAACAAATCATGAAAAACTTGAGATTAATAATGATATATTGCCTGATGGATTAGATAATAGTAATAAATTATGCATTGTTGTTTTAGGATATCAACTTAATGATGATGGTACTATGCAAGATGAACTTATTGGACGTTTGAAAGTTGCATTAGATAGCGCAAACAAATATCCTAATGCATATGTTGCTTGTACTGGTGGAGGAACTGCAAAAAACAATTCTAATGTAACTGAAGCAGATCAAATGGCACAATGGCTTATTGATAATGGATTGAACAAAGATAGATTGATTATTGAAAATAAATCATCATCAACTGTTGAAAATGCTAAATTTACATATAACATTCTTAGAAAAAAATATATAGATATTGATAAAATTGCTATTGTAACAAGTGATTACCATATAGAAAGAGGTTCATTATTGTATAAAGCACAATTAGTTTTATCTGCTGCTAAAAATAATGACAAATCTATACAAATAGTTTCAAATGCTGCTTATCAAGCACATAAGGATAGTGAACCATTTTTATGGCAAGCTGGTGGGCTTTGCGAAATACTTGGTGATGTCAAACTTGCTAATAAGATTTATGATGAAAAATATACAAAGCCAAAACTTTAAAAGATATGTTAGTTTTTATAAAGTCAATATAGGATTATTATCTTTTATATTTATTTAATGAAAAATAATTTATAATCATACTTTTTTACCCTATATTGTACTTTGTTCCATTTCTATTTTTAAGGGTTAATTTATAATATAGTCAGGAGGAAAGAAAAATGGAAATGAAAAATGAATGGGTCAAAGATCCTAAAATTTTTAATGTCAATCGTTTAAGTGCAACAGCATCGATTCATAGATATGCAAGCACTAAAGAATTACAAGAAAAACAAAGCAGTTTCAATTATTCATTAAATGGGAGCTGGAAGTTTCATTATGCAACAGGATTTAATCAATTAATACCAGAGTTTTCTGATAAAGATTACTGTGTAGATCACTGGGATGAAATCAAAGTACCTGGTCATATTCAATTACAAGGTTATGGAAAACCAATGTATGTCAATCAAATTTATCCTTGGTCGGGAACACAACAAATTATTCCTGGAGAAATTCCTGATAAGAATCCAATTGGAAGTTATGTTACATACTTTGACAGTTCAGTAATCAAAGATAATGTCGATACTTATATTACTTTCCATGGTGTTGAATCAGCCATGGCTCTATGGGTCAATGGAACATTTGTTGGTTACAGTGAAGACACATTTACACCTTCAAGTTTTAATATTACAGATTTGATTGTTAATGGAGAAAACAAAATCGCTGTTAATGTTTATCGTTTCAGCAGTGGAAGTTGGTTAGAAGATCAAGATTTCTGGCGTTTTTCAGGTATCTTTAGAGATGTTGAACTTCAAATGGTTCCTCATATTCATTTAAAAGATATCAAGATTTTGACACATTTAAATGAAAATTATGATCATGCAACTGTTGAAGTAACGCCAATGATTGTAAAAAAAGAGGCTAAATTTAAGGCGGTCTATACTTTAAAGTATAAAGATGAAGTTATTGGACAAAAAGAAAGCAAAGATTGCTTCAGTCCAATCAATTTTGAACTCGATGATCCTCATTTATGGTCAGCAGAAAAACCAAACCTTTATCAATTATATGTAGAAATCATGGATGAAAATGGTTTGGTTGAATGCAGTCAACATAATGTAGGTGTCAGAGAATTTAAACTTATTGATGGTATCATGTGTATCAATGGTAAAAGAATCGTTTTTCATGGTGTCAATCGACATGAATTTTCAGCTGAGACAGGGAGAACGGTTTCTTATGAAGATACTAAAAAAGATATCTTGAATATGAAAGCCAATAATATCAATGCCTTACGTACATGTCATTATCCAAATCAAACATTTGTTTATGATTTATGCGATGAATATGGTCTTTATGTCATTGATGAAGTCAATCTTGAAACCCATGGAACATGGAGTGAACTTTTTGATAAAACACATATCATACCAGATGATAAATCTGAATGGCTAGATATTATTTTAGATCGTGCCAATTCCATGTATGAAAGAGATAAAAACCATCCTTCGATTATTATTTGGTCATTAGGAAATGAATCTTATGGTGGTAAAAATCTTTATGAAATGTCTAAGTTTATGAAACAAAAAGATACTTCTCGTTTGATTCATTATGAAGGACTTTCACATGATCGTCGCTACAATGAAACAAGTGACATTGAAAGTCAAATGTATACTTTTGCAGTTGATGTTGAAAAATACTTAAAGGAACATCAAGATAAACCATTTATTTTATGTGAATACGCCCATTCTATGGGAAACAGTAATGGAGCATTATTCAAATATATTGATTTAGAAAAGAAATATTCCTTGTATCAAGGTGGATTCATCTGGGATTACATCGATCAAGCATTGTATCATGATGGAAAATTATGTTATGGTGGGGACTTTGGTGAAAGGCCAAGTGATTATGATTTCTGTGGAAACGGTATTGTTTTTGCAGACCGTACAAATACACCAAAGATGCAAGAAGTCAAATACTGTTATCAATATGTAGATTTTAGAATAGATGAAGATGTTATTCATATCAGCAATAATTATTTATTTACTGATTTAAATGAATATCAATTACAAATGGATATGTTATGCAATGGTAATGTTGTTCAAACCAAAACAATGATAGTAGATTGTAAACCATTATCATCAGTTGTTGTTGAAAATCCATTTAAAATAAATAATCAAGACCAAGAATGTGCAGTAACAGTCTATTTGAAAAAGAATCATGAAATATACGCTCAACAACAATATATCTATGAAGTAAAAAATAAAACACATAACATTCATACAACAAAACACGTAGATATCGTTGAAGACTACTTGAATGTAGGCGTTGTAGGAAAAGATTTCAATGCGATTTTCTCAAAACAAAAAGGTTTGGTTTCTTATAGATATCATCAACAAGAATATATTAGAGTACCTGTCAGACCAAATTTCTTTAGAGCAGCTACAAATAATGATGTTGAAAACAAATATGGTTATCGCTATGGTAAATGGTTAACTGCCAGTCTATATGCAAAATGTGAGTTTGTTGGTGTTTCAAAAGGAGATAGTTCTTGCAAGGTTGAATATGCTTATGACTTACCAAATTTACAAGATGAAAAAGTTCATTTAGTTTATGAAGTCTATGGTGATGGTAAAATCATTGTCGATATGTCTTATCAACCGGTTGTTTCTGAAATTGAAATGCCTGTATTTGGACTTATCTTCCAATTATATAAAGATATGGAAGAAGTAAATTATTATGGATTTGGTCCAGAAGAAAACTATATTGATCGAAACAAAGGGGCACTTCTTGGAAAATATACTTATCAAGTAACAGACAATTTAACACCTTATTTATATCCACAAGAATGTGGTAACAGAACGCATGTAAGAGAATTATCAGTTGCGGGTGAAAATACAAAATTAAAAATCAAAGGTGAAGATTTTGAATTTTCAGCTTTACACTATACACCTTATGAATTAGAAAATGCGCGTCACAAAGATGAACTTCCAAATGTTTATCAAACGGTTTTATGTATCAATGAAAAACAAATGGGTGTTGCTGGTGATGATACATGGGGTGCTAAGACACATGATGAATTCTTATTAGATAAAGAAAAACATCATTTACGTTTTAGTTTTAAAGGTAAGTTATAATGAGATTTATATTTGTAAGACATGGAAAGACACATTTTAATGAAATCAATCTGACACAGGGTTGGTGTGATTCGCCTTTATCAAAAGTAGGAATCAAACAAGTTGAAAATATTTCAAAACAGCTAGAACAATACCAAATAGATAAAGCCTACACATCTCCATTGGGTAGGGCAGTACAAACGGCAAATATTATTCTAAGTAAAAAAGAAGTCGAACCGATTTATGAAGAACGTTTTAAAGAAGTTAATTTTGGAATACTTGAAGGAATATCCACAGAACTTGTAAGAAAACTCAATATTGAATCACCTGACTGGTTAGAAGATTTGGATATGGATTACAGACCTTATGAAGGAGAAGATATTCATGATGTTATTTCAAAACATCATGAAGCTCTTCAAGAAATAATAGAGGATTGTAATGATAATGAAACAGTTTTAATTGTAGGGCATGGCTGTTCTCTATACGGCTTTCTTAAATCGCTATTTTTTAAAGAACAATTTCTTGAATTCCCAAATAACGCTACTGCAATGATTGTTGATTATTCAAATGAAAATTTCTCGCTCGAACAAATTTTAAATCCTATTATATAAAAATAAACAGGTTTGCGATGGTAAACCTGTTTATTATTTATAAAGTTTCAGAATATTTGATACAGATTAGATCAGAAATAAGCTGTAATGGATAGGGATGACTTGCATAGCCGCCTTTACTGTTATAACGGATGTAGAAATCGATAAATGGATATTCTATTGACTGATCAGAAGTAATCATGCATATCTTTGGTTTCTTTTTGTTACTTTTGAATGGCTTGGCTCTTGGAAAAATACGATCAAAATAGGTTCCTGATTCTGAAAAAATAATAATAAGATTATTTTCATCAGCGTCAGTAATATAGTCTGCCTGATCTTTGATATTAAAACAAGAAAAGATAAGTTTACCACTTGTTTGCAGATCGAATTGTAAATTGCAGGCAACACTTTCAGATTGCATATAGCCAAAAGCGGCTATTTTCTGATAAGAACTGATTTCTTGAACAAGTGTATTGATTTGTTTTTCAATATCATTTTCTAAGAAGTAATTTAAATTGGAAATAACATTTTTTACATATGATTGAAACATTGATGAGGATTCATATTTTTCATAGTCAAACTTTCTTTTTAAGCGAGCAGACTCAACAGAAAACTTTGCGATTTGATTTTTCAATGCATTGAAATCTTTAAGTCCAATATCACGACAAAAGCGCGAAATACTAGAATTTGACACATAGCAAGCCTGAGCTAGATCTGTGAGAGAATATTCTTCTAAATCGCGCATATTTTCTATCATATATTTAGCTATTTTATAGTTATTTGAACCTTTTGGTTCATCATTAAGTGTTGATAAAAGTATAATTATTAAGTTAAACATGGAGAATCTCCTTTATGTATATTTTAGATAATTATACCATAGTTAATTATTGTTTAACAACAATAGTTTTAGCTACTTTATCATGAAAAGATTGTGTATTTGCTTGGAAATAAGCATAGATAATTGAACCGATAGTTAAAGCATAGGCAATATATTTTAAAGGATCAACAATCATTGTAAGTTTAAATAATGGAAGTAGCTTTCTTATATAGGTTGGGATGATAATCATTCCACCTTCAAGTAAGGATGCTCCAAGAAGTTCTCTTAACATCATATCTTTTAAATTGATTGATTCATTATTTTCTTTAATGATTTTGATCTTACATATTTTTTTACCAAGTGTTTGTCCTTTAAAAAGATATGTTGGAATAAATACATAGTGAATAATACCAATCAAAACACCATAAAGACCTAAAGCAAGACCTATAGAAAAATCATAGTGTGTTAAATCAAACATATAAGGTTTTAAGTAGTCATTTCCTCTTAAATAGAAGGTAATAGGGATAACAGCCAGCATGTTAGTAAGATACCAATCGATGATCATAGCTACAAATCTTCTAACACGTGTTTCGATAATATCCATATTATTTCTGTTTTTATTGCTTTTGTTATTTTTTGTTTTATTTTTTCTCATAAGTAGTCCTCCAGGATAGAAAAATTATAACAAATGAATGCTTTATTTACTTTTGCTTTTCCAAAAGGTAGAAATTATTTCCAAATATTGGAAATAAAAAAAGAAAGCCGAAGCTTTCTATAAAGATTTTATAATCTTTTATAATCATCCATATTTAATAAAGATGCAGCATCTTTATCACAGATAACAGTGAAGTTAGGATGTAATTTTAAAACAGTTGCTGGTAGTTCATCTGAAATAGGTGAATCTAACACTTGTTTTAAAATTTGAGCTTTTTCTTTACCAGTAACAATCATTACAAGATGTTTCACTCTCATTAGACTTTTTGGACCCATTGATAAAGTGATTGGTAGATGATCTCTTGCTGGATATGTTGGATTAGCTGCATTTTTTGTTTTACGATCCATTGGATAAGTATAACTATCCATAGGTGTACATCTTGGACAGTTGCTGCAGAAATGTCCATCCCAACCTAGTCCAATCAACATAACATCAATACCACCAGCATCTCTGATTTCTTGATCATAAGTTTCCCAATTTTCCATTGTTGTTGTATGGATTCTTTCATCAGGAATATTTGCATCTTTAAAGAATAGTTCTTGCATTTCTTCCCAGTTTGGGCCATGTGGTTTATCTTGATAAGGTGCTTCATCAAAAAGATAGTATTGAATGTCTTTGAATTTTTCTTGGTCTTTAACATAAGGTACCATCATCTTATAAAGATTGATAGGAGAGCGTCCAGCAGTTAAAGAGATGTTAACTCTTTTATCTTGCATCATTGCTCCAAGTAAAATGTGCATTGCACTTTCGCTCATTTTTTGTTCATTTTCTTCAATGATTAACTTCATAATATATCCTCCTGTTTTATAAGAAGATATAACTCACACACAATTTCATTATAAAAAATAAAAAGAGAGTGTCAACATAAAAAAATAAATGCAGATAAAAAAAATAAAACAATTTATTTCCATGATTTGGAAAAGATTTCAAGTAATTGGAAAGATGTTTTTTATTATGGAAATCAAAAGAATTTGAATGTGCTACAGCTATATAATTTCACTATAGCAAGAAGGGAGGGAACTTTCATGAATTTCATGGAAAAATTTAATGAACTTGCAAACCGTACACTTGTACCAATTGCTAACAAATTAGGGAATCAAAGACATTTGGCTGCTATTCGTGATGGAATGGTAGTAGCAATTCCGTTATCTATTTTAGGAGGGGTATGTTTAATTATTTCAACACCACCTTTTAAACCGGAAACACTTCCAAATTGGGGATTTATTACTGACATGTTAAATGGTTGGTATAATTGGGCGCAAGCCAACAAAGCAATGTTGCAATTGCCTTATAATATGACAATGGCATTAATGGGATTATTTATTGCATTTGCAATTGCTTATCATTTAGCAGATGAATACGAAATGCCAAAATTAAATTCAGCAATCGTATCAACAGCAGTATTTTTAATTGTATCAGCACCAACAACTTCAGCAGTAGCATCAAATCTTATTGTTGATGGAAAAAGTGCAACAGATTTATTAGCTTTAGCTGGTAATTACATACCAACGACCTATTTGGATGCCAAAGGTATCTTTACAGCAATCTTAGTTGCTATAGGTTGTGTGGAAATTATGCATTTTATGTTTAAAAAAGACATTCGTATTAAAATGCCTGAAGGTGTTCCACCAGCAATCAGTTCATCTTTTGATGCAATCTTACCATTATTTATTTGTGTAATCATTTTTTATGGTCTTTCTTTAGTTGTACAAAACTTTAGCGGACAACTTTTACCAAATATGATCATGACAGTTTTAGCACCTGCAATTTCAGGACTTGATTCATTAGTTGGTATTTGTTTAATTACCATGATTGCTCAAGTATTCTGGTTCTTTGGATTACATGGAGCAAGTATTACTCAACCAATCCGTTTACCATTTATGCAAATGTATTTAATTGCTAATATTTCAGCATTCTCTGCTGGACAACCAATCGTACATTTCTTTACTCAACCATTCTGGTCATATGTTATTACACTTGGTGGTGGTGGAGCTACAATGGGACTTTGTATCTTGTTGTTGAGATCTAAATCAGCAGAATTAAAGACATTAGGAAAATTATCAATTGGACCTGCAATCTTTAATATCAATGAACCGATTATCTTTGGTTTACCAATGGTTTTAAATCCATTAATGATGATTCCATTTATCTTTGTACCAGTAATCAATTCAATTATTGCTTATGGCTTAATGGCCTTCCATATTGTAGGAAAAGGAATTATTGAAACACCATGGACAACACCAGCGCCACTTGGAGCCGCACTTGGATGTATGGATTTCAAAGCAGCAATCATGGTTATTTGTTTAATTATTTTAGACATGGTTTTATACTATCCATTCTTTAAATTATTAGAAAAACAAAAATTAGAAGAAGAAAATTCAGTACAAACAAATTAAAAAAAGAAGATAAACTCACACATAAATCTTTTAAAAATTGAATAACTTAAGTTAGCTCTAGTGATCATCAAGGTCATTAGAGCTTTTTTTTTATAAAACTTAAAGTTCGACAGTTGTTTCTCTCGGTTTATGAAGAAGGGAGGGATAATATGTCAATTAAAGTTAGGGTAAACCTGAGAGAAATGTATCCTAAATATTATAATCAAGATTGCTTTGTTGAAGTTGATCAGGATGTTTATGAGACAATGAATAAATATGATCATATTGATGCAGTATATAAAAGAAAAGTAGATTATCATAAGGGATATTTTTCGTTAGATCGAAGTCCATTTTTAGAATTAGAAAAAGAAGGCTTTGATGTTAACGAAAACATATTGTTGAAAGAATTTATAAGTTTTATTGAGTCAACAATTAAAGATTTACCAGTCAAAGAAAAAGAACGTATTTTAAAAAAATATGTTCAATGTAAGACTCTAGAATCAATTGCTATTGAAGAAAACTGTAGTATACCTGCGGTTTACTATTCTATTAAAATAGCACTGGAAAAAATTAAAGAAGTTCTAATTAAAAACGGTTATGACATTAATGATTAATTTAAATATCGTAACTTAAAAATGTTTTATAAATCTCATTATTTTAAGGAGATTTAAGACTGTTGACAAATATGAAGTTGACAGTCTTTTTTAAATTATTTTATTAATAAAAACAAGCTCTTAACACTTCACATCATTTGTGCACATTGCACAAATACTAATGATTTATTTAGGATGCTTGTCTCTACTCAATTCGTTATATTTCATTATAATGATAATTGTAATAAAAATTAACATGTAAAAGAATGAGATAACCCATACATATTTATATCTCATATATTTACATTTTAAGTAATAGTTTCCCAAGATATTAATTTTTTTATTACACGAATTCCCTATAAAAATAAAGAAGATCATTCCCCTTAAATGATCTTTTTTATTTGTTTATAATTGTTATTAAAAATAGCTATAACATTAATGATTAATTCAAAGATCATAACTTAAAAATGCTTTATTGAATCTCCTTATATTTAAGGAGATTTTTTTAACATATTTATACGAGTTGAACACTAAATAGTATTGTAATTATATGAAAGGAGTATGCAATGATAAAAAAATCAGTAGAGGTGAAATATATGTAGCCGACTTAAATCCGTATCAAGGTTCTGAACAAGGTGGGATAAGACCTGTAGTTATTTTACAAAATGATGCAGGAAATTATTTTAGTAGCACTACTATAGTTGCATCACTGACATCTCACGTAGGGAAAAAAGAAAATTTACCAACACATGTCTTTATTAACAGCCGAGAGGATCTTGAACATGATTCTATAATAATGTGCAAGCAAATAAGAACGATTGATAAATCAAGATTAATTAGATGTTTAGGTCGGTTAGACGAGTATGAGATGGAGGAAGTTGAAGAGGCTTTGAGCGTAAGATTAGGATGCTTTGATGACTCATTAAGTATAAATGTTGACAATCCAATTTATTTTGAGAATATAAGATTCTTTTTCTTGCACGTTGAAAATAGGACATGCCATTGGCATTGGATAAGATTTTTTTTAATAATTATTTTTACCTTTACATGGTCCATTGGATATACGTCCTTCATTTATCCATGTAAAAAAGTTGGGTATCTCTTCTTTCCAATGTTCAAATGTCTTTATAACATTATTATTTGTTAGTGTTAAATGATTATAATTTAAGAATAATTCAATTTAAAAAGGAGCTGTTATGAAATTAAATAATTAATTTCATACAGTCTTTTCTTTTGTAAAATAAAAATAGGAATTTTAAATATCTATATAATAAAATTATTCTACTATAAGAAGCAATTGTATCTAATTACAATAATTTCTCAAACATAACGTTTGAGGAATTAATTGGTAAGAAATAAATATTACTGATAAGATATCAATATCCTATTTTTTAGTTATATTTTATAAAAAACGGATGTTACGATTTTAAATTATTTCGAAACATTCCCCATGATAATTTATAGCGTACCGGATAATTTAATATACCTGACAAATCCATTGCCTATTTTTGTTTATTATAGGTATTAATAAAGGTGTTTAAGGAGATGAGTTGGATGAAAGAAATAGAAGTAAAAGATTTAATCAAATATATTAATCCTTTTAAAACCAGCCATTGCGATTGCTAGTGATGGAAAAGAAACCAACGAGCTTACAATTGGTTGGGCTGGATTTGGTTTTTTATGGAGAAAGCTACAGTCTATGTACATAAAACACGTTACTCTAAACATATTTTTGATCAAGCTGAGTATTATTCTATATGTTTTATGGATCAAGAACATAAAAATCAATTAGGTTATTTTGGACGTGTTTCTGCTAGAGATGAAAATAAAATGGAAAAGTGTGGAATGACTGTTAATAATGAAGATGTTGCTCCTTATTTTGAAGAGAGTTCAGTCATTGTTTTATGTAAGGTTATAGGTAAAAGTGATTTTGATTCAAAGAGTGTTGATGAAAATGTTTATGAATGGTACCAAGAAGAAGGGGTTCATAGTCAATATTATGGAGAAATTGTCAAGGTATTGGTTAAAGACTATAAGTAAAACTTATAGTCTTTATTAATAAATAAGGGCTATGATTATCTTGTGAAAATGTTATCATATTACTGTAAAATAGGAGGAAGAATCAATGGGTAAATTATTATTAACTGGTGTTGATGGTAACTTAGGTCAATTAGCTGCTGATGTTTTATTAACACTAGAACCAGTAGAAAACTTAATTTTTTGTGGATATAGTGAAGAATCACTAAAGAAATATGCTGAAAAAGGAATTGAAACACATGTCACAAACTTTAATAATCCAGATGGATTAGCTGAAGCTTTTAAAGGAGCAGATGCTCTAGCATTGATTTCTATGCCATTTGTTGGTGCTAAAAGACAAAACGCGCATAAAAATGCAGTAGATGCTGCTAAAGCTGCAGGTGTTAAACAAATTATTTATACATCTTTAGTCAATGCGGATGATGAAACAAATCCATCAGTAGAAAAGAAAGATCATATTTATACTGAAAAATATATTCAAGAAGTTGGTTTAGATTATCAATTTATGAGAAACTCTCAATATGCTGAAGCAATGGTTACAAACTACTTTACTTATGCACATATGAATGCACCACTTACAAATTCACAAGGTGATGGTTTGATGGCTTACATTTCACGTAAAGACTGCGCGAAAGCATTAGCTTATGCTTTACATCGATCAAATGAATTCCATCAAAAAGTATGGAACATTAATGGTTTAGAATTAATGACAATTTCAACATTCTGTGCTATTGGAGATGTCAGTACTGGAAATCATGTTCCATTTGTGAATGTGACTGATGAAGAAAACTATCAAATTTGGGATGCTATGGGTGTTCCTAGAACAACTGATGGTGTATTCCAAAAAGATTCAGAAGCACCATTTTCATCAGATGGAATGGTTACATTTGCTCAAGCTATTAGAGAAGGTAAAATGGATATTCATACAAAAGACTTTGCTGAACTTACAGGAGATACACCTATTTCAGTAAGATATATGTTTGATCATCAAGAAGAATTCCAAATTGGTGAAAGACATTCTCAAGATAAATAAGATATTTAATAAAAGTGAATCGATAAAGGATTCACTTTTTTTATGTTCAAAAATTAAATTTCTATATATAAATAATGGATGTTTTATTTTAATGTCATAATTTAGAAAAACGGGGCAATATAGCATAAATGAAAGTGTTCCTTCATTTATAGAAAGGGTTAGATTGTTGTTAGAAAATGACTTGAAAGTTCAAATAGGAAACTTTTAGTAATTAATGCAAGACAAGTAGGAAAAATATTATGAGAGATGAAAGAAAAAAGCGGATACGCTAAATTACAGAGGATATCAATTTTATAAAGAAAACCCGTCTTTGATGATATGGAAAGTCATTGAAAAAATATTTCAAGATTGTCATTTATAATTAAATAAATATATTGAAAATCCATTTTATCTACTTTTAATAGACATTTTTTGTGTTTTATGTCATAATACCAAAGCTACTTAAAAGAAAGGAATGACGATATGATATCAACACAAAATGTCTCATTAAGATATGGAGATAGAGCATTATTTGAAAATGTTTCTGTTAAATTTACAGAAGGTAACTGTTATGGAATTATTGGTGCCAATGGTGCTGGTAAATCTACATTTTTAAAAATCTTAGCAGGAGAAATTGAACCTAATAAAGGGGAAGTTATTATTGAACCTCATAAAAGATTATCTGTTTTAAAACAAGATCACTTTGCTTATGATGAAAATAAAGTTGTTGAAACTGTTATTATGGGTAATAAAAGACTTTATGAAATCATGCAAGAAAAAGAAAGATTATACGCAAAAGAAGATTTTAATGATGAAGATGGTATTTTACTTGGTGAATTAGAAGGTGAATTTGCGGATATGGATGGTTGGAACGCTGAAGCTGATGCTGAAACAATGCTTAATGGTTTAGGAATTACTTCTGAGTTTCATGATATGTATATGAAAGATTTAGATGGAAATCAAAAAGTAAAAGTTTTATTAGCGCAAGCCTTATTTGGTGACCCAGATATTTTATTATTAGACGAACCAACAAACCACTTGGATTTAAAAAGTATTAATTGGTTAGAAAACTTCTTGTTAAATTTCAAAAATACTGTTATTGTTGTTTCTCATGACCGCCATTTTTTAAATAAAGTTTGTACACATATTGCTGATATTGACTATAGCCGTATTCAATTATACGTTGGAAACTATGATTTCTGGTATGAATATAGTCAAATGCAAATTCAACAAGCGAAAGATCAAAATAAAAAAGCTGAAGCAAAGAAAAAAGAATTGGAAGAATTTATTGCAAGATTCAGTGCCAATGCTTCAAAAGCCAAACAAGCAACTTCTAGAAAGAAATTATTAGATAACTTAGAAATGGTCGATATTAAACCATCTCTTAGAAGATATCCATTTATTGGTTTTAAACCAGGAAGAGAAGTTGGAAATATTGTTTTAAATGTTGAAGGTCTTACAAAAGTTGTAGATGGAGAAAAGCTTATTAATAATGTTTCATTCTCTATTCAACCAAATGAAAAAGTTGCTTTTGTAGGAGATGATAAAGCAACTGAAGCTTTCTTTAAAATTATTATGGGTGAAGATGAAGATTATGAAGGAGAATTTAAATGGGGTGTGACAACAAGCCAATCTTATTTTCCTAAAGATAACTCAAAATATTTTAATGACTGTGAATTATCACTTGTTGATTGGTTAAGACAATTTACGGATGGAACAGTATATGAACAAGATTTAAGAGGATGGTTAGGAAGAGTGTTATTCTCTGGAGAAGAAGCTTTAAAGAAAGCCAATGTTTTATCTGGAGGAGAAAAGGTAAGATGTATGCTTGCTAAAATGATGATGGAAGATGCTAATGTTCTTATTTTTGATGAACCAACAAACCATTTGGATCTTGAATCAATTCAAGCTTTAAACCAAGGTCTTATTCAATTTAAAGAAAATATTTTATTTACATGTCATGATCATCAATTTGTACAAACAATTGCTAATAGAATTATTGAATTTAATAAAGATGGTATGATTGATCGTTTATCAACATACGATGAATATTTAGAATATAAAGAAGAATTAGAAACAAAATAAAGGATCCAAGAAGGATCCTTTATTCGTTTACGATATATAATGTTTTATAAGGGAAGGAAATTTGAAAAAAATTTTTTCTAAGAAAGATGTTTAAATATTATTTATCTTTCTTGCTATTATCATAATAAACAATTGTGAACTGAATATTTCTTATTAAACAAAAAAAGCCTTTTTTAAAGACTTTTTTGTTTAAATAATAATTGGGAAGGGAATATGAATTTATTATTTAATGAAAGATGATTGATCTTTCATGGTTATAATATAGATGAAAACTATAATAGAACAATGGTTCAATCATGTGTTTTTATGTGATGTCATAAAATTAAATGATAAAGAAGATTGAAAAAAATTATCATTTTGGTAAAATTGTTTTAAACAATGTGAGGTGATAAAGTGGAATTACATTTTACAAAAATGGAAGGTATTGGAAATGACTATATTTATGTTGATGGAATCCATCAAGAAGTACCGATGGATGCTGAATTTATTAGTCGTATTTCTAATCGCCATTTTGGTATTGGTGGAGATGGGATGATCGTTATTTTAAAGTCTGATCAATATGATTTTAAAATGCGTATGTTCAATCTAGATGGTAGTGAAGGAATGATGTGTGGAAATGGAATTCGTTGTTTTGCTAAATTTTGTTATGACCATCATTTAACAGATAAAAAGGTTTTAAATATTGAAACAAAGGCAGGTTTACGTATTGTAGAACTTATTTTTGATGGGGATGAAGTTGTTGGCGCAAAAGTAGATATGCAAGAACCAATTTTAAATTGTAAAGACATTCCTGTTATTTTTGATCAAGAAAAAATGATTAATGAAAAAGTGATGATTGGAGATCAAGAATATGCTTTAACAGCTGTTTCTATGGGGAATCCCCATGTCATTACGTATGTTGATTCATTAGATTTTGATATTGAAACAATAGGAAAACAA
Source organism: Faecalibacillus sp. TM498 (assembly GCF_020589955.1). Classification (NCBI taxonomy): domain Bacteria; kingdom Bacillati; phylum Bacillota; class Erysipelotrichia; order Erysipelotrichales; family Coprobacillaceae; genus Faecalibacillus; species Faecalibacillus sp. TM498. The sequence continues at coordinate 53,653 of NZ_JAJDKB010000006.1, read as the reverse complement.
TTTGAACATCATCAAATATTTCCAGAATCAGTCAATACTGAATTTGTTGAAGTAATCAATGATCATTATTTAAAAATGCGTGTATGGGAAAGAGGCAGCGGTGAAACAATGGCTTGTGGAACAGGTGCCTGTGCCGTTATGTATGCAAGTTATTTGAATGGTTATTGTAAAGAAAAAGCAACAGTTGAGCTTCTTGGAGGAAAGTTAGATATTGAACTTCAAGAGGGACATATTTTTATGACAGGTCCAGCAACAACTGTGTTTGAAGGAAAAATAAAAATATAAGGAGGAAATTTATGTTACAAACAGCAGAAGAAATTATTAAGTATATTGGTGATGCAAAGAAACAAACACCAATTAAAATGTATTTAAAAGGTGAAAATTTACCTGATACAGATGCATTCCATTTATTTGGAGATAGTCATTTTAAAATTGCTATTGGAGATTTAGATGCCATCAATGCTTATGTTGAAGAAAATAAAGATTTAATCAAAGATTCATTTATTGAACAAGATCGTCGTAACAGTGCGATTCCAATGTTAGATATGAGAAATATCAATGCACGTATTGAACCAGGATGCTTCATTCGTGAAAATGTTTCTATTGGAGATAATGCCGTTATCATGATGGGTGCTGTTATCAATATCGGTGCTAAAATTGGTGAAGGATCAATGATCGATATGGGTGCTGTTTTAGGAGGACGTGCTGAAGTTGGAAAACATTGTCACGTTGGAGCTGGAGCAGTGTTAGCTGGTGTTATTGAACCACCTAGTGCTTCACCTGTTATTCTAGAAGATGATGTTTTAATTGGTGCAAATGCGGTTGTTATCGAAGGTGTTCATATTGGTAAAGGTGCAGTTGTAGGGGCAGGAAGTATTGTTACTCAAGATGTACCTGCTGGTGCGGTTGTTGTTGGAAATCCAGCAAGAATCATCAAAGAACAAAAAGATGAAAAAACTGAAGGTAAAACACAATTAATGGATGATTTACGTAAAATCTAGGATACGATTATGGAACAATTATTAGATCAAATAAGGACATGGCGTCGTCATTTACACGCCATTCCTGAAATCGGTTTTCAAGAATATAAAACATCAAAGTACCTTTATGAAGAATTAGAAAAAATGGGGTATCAACCTTTAAAAATAACAGAGACGGGAATCGCTGTTTATCTTGATTTTCATAAAGAAAAAACACTTGCTTTTAGAAGTGATATCGATGCTTTAGAAATTGAAGAACAAACAGATGTATCATTTAAAAGTACACATCAAGGAAAAATGCATGCCTGTGGTCATGATGGACATATGACAGCACTTCTTGGACTTGCTTATAAGCTAAAAGATGTTCAAGATCTACCACATAATGTTTTGCTTATTTTTCAACCAGGAGAAGAAGTGGTCAATGGGGCACCATCAATTATTAATACAGGTATTTTTGAAAAATATCATGTTAAAGGAATTTATGGTTTACATATGTTCCCAGATGTTGATGAAGGAAAAATTGCTTGTCGTAAAGGTCCTTTAATGGCTGAAAGTGGTGAATTGGATGTAACGGTTCATGGTAAAAGTGCACATGCAGGTAAGTATCATGAAGGAATTGATTCAATTGTGATTGCGAGTTTTTTGATTAGTAATTATCAAAGTATCATTTCACGAATGATTTCGCCTATGCAACCTTGTGTTTTAAATATAGGTGAAATACACGGGGGAACGGTCAGAAATATTGTGGCTAGTCAAACAAGTTTCCATGGAACTCTTAGAACGTATAGTGAAGAAGTTTTTTCACGTATTGTAGAAGCAATGAAAGGGTTTAATCAAGGAATGGAACAAGCATATCATTGTCAAATTGATTTTGCCTGTCAACCTTTTAACCCACCTGTTTTAAATGATGCACATTTATATGAAGAACTTAAAAAGAATGTTGGCGCAAACTTCGAAGAACTTGAAGAACCTGTGATGTTAGCAGAAGACTTTGCTCATTATCAAAAAGTGATTCCTGGTGTTTTCTTTTATGTGGGGACAAGATGTAAAGAATATACTTCAGGTCTACATACACCAACTTTCAATTTTCATGAAGAGGTTTTAGTACAAGCTGTTGAACTTTATGAAAAACTTGCAAGAAATGTACAATTGGGGGACTAAAAATGAATTATTATGATAGATCATTGGATGCTTTAATGCATGCCTATGGAAGATATAATGTCACATTTGATCATGGAGATGGCATTCATTTATATGATGTAAATCAAAAAGAATATATTGATTTCTTTTCAGGAATTGGTGTTAATTCTTTTGGTTATAATTATCCAGCTTATGTAGAAGCCATGGAAAAACAATTACATAGATTAATGCATATTTCTAACTACTTTAATACTGTTGAAACAATTGAAGCAGCTGAATGTGTTAAAAAAGCTACAAAATTAGATAAAGTATTCTTTACAAATTCAGGAGCTGAATCAACAGAAGGTGCTTTGAAACTTGCACGTAAATATTATTATCAAAAACATGGAAAAGCGGATAGTGAAATTATTTCTTTAAATCATTCTTTCCATGGAAGAACAACAGGATCTGTTAAACTTACAGGAAACGCACATTATCAAGAAGCGTTTGGACCTTTAATTGAAGGTGTTAAATATGCAAATATCAATGATTTAGAAAGTGTTAAAGCATTAGTAAATGAAAAAACAGCAGCTATCATCGTTGAACCTGTTCAAGGTGAAGGTGGCGTCTATGTTTGTTCAAAAGAATTCTTAACAGGTTTAAGAATTCTTTGTGATGAAAAAGATATTGCTTTAATTTTAGATGAAGTTCAATGTGGTATGGGTCGTACAGGAACAATCATGACTTATTTCCAATACGATATCTTACCTGATATTTTATGTTTAGCTAAAGGAATTGGGGCAGGTTTTCCAATGGGAGCTTTTGTCGCAAATAAAAAATTTGCTGCTGCGATGGAACCTGGAGATCATGGTTCTACTTATGGTGGAAATCCAATGGCTGGTCAAGCATGTAGAACGGTCTTTAAAATCTTAGAAGAAACAAAAATGCTTGATCATGTTCAAGATATCAGTGAATATTTAATTGAAAAATTAGATGATTTAAAAGATAAATATTCTTGTATTAAAGAAAGACGTGGTTTAGGATTGATGATTGGTTTAGAATTTGATCGACCAGTTAAAGATATTGTTCAAACTTGTTTAGATAATGGACTTATTGTTGTCATGGCAGGAGCGAATGTTATAAGAATGTTACCACCATTTATTACAACTGAAAAAGATGTTGATCAAGCAATTGCTATTTTAGATCAAGCAATTGAAAAAAATATTTAAAAAATTGAAAAAATTAAAAGAAAAATAGGATGTTTTTGACATATATAATGATGAGGTGATAAATATATGTTGAAATATCCTATTTTTTTACAAGATAATGAAAACAGTTGTGGGGCATACTGTATTAAAATGCTCTTAAGCTTTTATAAAAGAGATGATGAAATTAAAAATATTAAAAAGCGTTGTCGTCTTACAAAAGAAGGCATTACGGTTTATGGATTGATACAAGTTTTAAAGAAATATCATCTAGAAGCAAAAGCTTATCAATGTGAGTTTAAACATTTATTTGAAGAAGTCAATTGTCCAGCAATCGTGCATTTAAAACAAGATGATCTCTATCATTATGTCATCCTCTATAAAGTTAAAGATGGATATTTTTTAGTAGGAGATCCAGCTAAAGGACTCATAAAAATGTCTTATGAAAGTTTTTCAAAGCAGTTTACAGGAATTATTATCATGATTGATCATGTAGGAATGCCAATTACTAAAAGAACGAATTATACTTTTCAAAATTTTTTAAAAGATCATTTTAAACAGCATTATCAAACAATCATTAAGATGATGATTAAAACCATTATTATTTCAATGCTTACAATGATTTTTTCTTATTATTATCAATTGATGATTGATTCTTTTTCAAAGTATCCAATCTATCAAATTGTTTTCATTTCTCTTGGCTTTACAGTGCTCTATGCCTTTAAACTTTTATTAGATTATTTAAGAAGACAACAAATTTTAGAATTAAGCAGAGAACTTAATCAAGAATATGCTTTAAAAACCATGCAAAATCTTATTTATCAAGATTATGATTACATGGATGGTTTAGAAAAAGGAACATTGTTATCAAGATCACAAAATTTATTTGAATTAAGTCAATATTTTATAGAATTTTATCATGTGATCTTTATTGATAGTATTTTAATGCTTTTCATTTTGATTTTTATTTTATCGATTCAATTCTTTTTGTTTTTGATTGTTTTATTGATGATGGTTATTATTTTTTTAGTATTTTATTTTTATAGTAAAAAACTACATATTGAAAATAAAAAAATATTAGAACAAAAAGAACATTTAAATGATGGCCTATTAGAATTTCAAGAAAACTATTTTCAAACAATTCAGTTTAAAGTTAAAAAAATGATGAAAAATAAACTAGGATATCTCTATGATACTTACTTTATGAATGTCTATCATCATGATGAAATGACCAATATTCATCAAGTTCAATTAGAAGCCTTGATTCAAATTATGATTATGGCTGTCTTATTATTGGCAATCATCATTTATAAAAAGCAACAAATGACCCTTGGAACAGTGATGCTTGTTTATTTATTACTTTCTTATATGATCAATCCTTTAATGAAAATATCAGTCTTTATTGCGATGCATGATGAATTACAAATTATTTTTGAAAGATATAAAGAAATGTTACCTGAAAAAAGAGAGAGGAAAAAGAAAATCAAAAAGATAAAAAGCATTGAATTAAAACATGTAAGTTTTAGTTATGGTTATACCCGACCTCTTTTTGATCATTTTCAATTAAAAATAGAACGTTCATTATTTATTCAAGGTAAAACAGGAAGTGGTAAATCAACACTTTTGAAACTTATCATGAATCAATTACAACCAACAAAAGGAGAAATTGTTATTAATGGAATCAATCTACAAGAACTTGATTTAAATAGTTATTATAGTCATATTAAATATTTAAATAAAACTCCCGTTTTTTATAAAGAATCATTAAGAACGAATATGATTTTTGATCGTTTGTTTTTAGAGGATAAAATGATAGAATTATTGCATTATTTTATGTTGGATGATTTAGTAAATGGTTTAGATTTGAAACTGGATGAACAGGGTGGTTTTTTATCATCGGGACAAGGACAACTCGTGATGATTATTCGTGCACTATTAAGTGAACCTGATGTTTTGATTTTAGATGAAGCATTTAGTAATATAGATCAAGAAAGATTACAATTATTGATCAATTATCTAAATTTTCAAAAGATCATCGTGATTATTGTTTCTCATCAAATAAATATGATGAACTGCCAGTTTGACTGTGTTATAATTGATTCAGGAAAAATAGTGGGTGAGGAAGATTATGGAAATAGATTTAGCACTTAATAATGAAGTAGAAGATTTTAAAGAAGATTATGAAAGTATTTATTTAGAAATTATTAAAGAAGCATGTAAACAATTAGATATTCATGATGATTTAGAATTATCAGTTATTTTTGTAGATGATCAGCGTATTCATGAAATCAATAAGGAATATCGTAAAATTGATCGTAGTACAGATGTTATTAGTTTTGCTTTAGAAGATAGTGAACAATATTATATTGAAGGTATGCCAAGAGAAATAGGAGATATTTTTATTTCAATTGATCATGCTAAAATGCAAGCAGAAGAATATGGTCATTCATTTTATCGAGAAATGTGTTTTTTATTTACACATGGTTTATTACATTTACTTGGATTTGATCATATGAATGAAGAAGATGAAAAAGTGATGTTTTCAAGACAAAAAGAAATATTGAATGCTTTAAATATTGAAAGGAAATAATATGGATCAAAATAAATTAATCGATTTAGCTTGGAAAGCAAGAGAAAATGCGTATGTTCCTTATAGTCATTTTAAAGTAGGAGCTTGTATTGCTTTAAAAGATGGAACATTTGTTCAAGGATGTAATATTGAAAATGCTGCTTATGGGTCAACAATGTGTGCAGAAAGAAATGCTGTCTTTGGCGCTTATTGTAAAGGTTATCGCAAAGAAGATATTATTGGACTAGCAATTGTTGCTGATTGTAGTCCGATTGCTTCTCCATGTGGGGCATGTCGCCAAGTATTATCAGAACTTGTTGATTTAGAAATGCCCATCTTTCTAGCAAATAAAGAAAAAGTAGAAAAACATACAATTGGTGAATTATTACCAATGGTATTTATAGGAGAGAGTTTATGAGTTTTAAATCAGGATTTGTCAGTATTGTAGGACGTCCAAATGTTGGAAAGTCTACCTTATTAAATCAAATATTAAAAACAAAGCTTGCAATCATGTCAGATGTTGCTCAAACAACACGTAATACAATTCAAGGTATTTATACAGATAATGAAGCACAAATCATTTTTATGGATACACCAGGAATCCATAAACCTCAAGATGGTTTAGGAAACTTTATGAATACGACGGCTTTAAATAGTATTTATGGAGTGGATATGGTTTTATTTATTGCACCAGCAAATGAAACGATTGGTAGAGGAGACCGTTTTATTATTGAAAGATTAAAAGAAGCGGATGGACCGGTTTTCCTTTTACTTAATAAATGTGATCTTGTTTCTAAAGATGAAGTTATTAAAAAATTAACAGAATGGAAAGAACTTTTTGATTTTAAAGAAATCATTCCTATTTCAGCTTTAGAAGATCAAAATGTGGATACATTGATTTCTACAATTAAAACATATTTAAATGAAGGAATAATGTATTATCCAAAAGATCAAATGACAGATCATCCAGAAAGATTTGTAATGGCTGAATTTATTAGAGAAAAGATCCTTTATTTTACAAGAGAAGAAGTTCCTCATAGTGTTGCGATTGTTGTTGAAAGAATGGCAGAATTAGAGGATGGCAGCGTAGAAGTTATTGCGACAATTGTTGTTGATCGTAAATCTCAAAAGGGTATTTTGATTGGTAAACAAGGAAGTATGATCAAAAAAATTCGTCAAAATGCACAAAGAGAAATGAAACGTTTTTTACAAACAACAGTGCATTTGGAATTGTTTGTTAAAGTTGAAAATAATTGGCGTAATAAACAAAAATATTTAAAAGAATTTGGTTATAACGAAGATGACTATTAAAAAAGAAGAAGTTGTTTCTTTAGGTATTGTTTTAAAGACGCATCCTTATAAAGAAAGTGATTCTTTAGTCACTGTGTATTTTAAAGATTATGGAAAAATGACTTTGATTGCTCGGGGTGTAAAAAAATTAAAAAGTAAAAATGCTTCGGCTTGTCAAAGTCTTACACTTTCAGAGTTTACTTTTATACCTAGAAATGGTTTATCAACGATGATTAAAGCAAGTTCGGTTGATTTTTATCGTTATATTAAAGAAAATCTTGAATTAGAAGCTTATGCAAGTTATTTTATGGAATTTATTTTAAAGAATGAAGAAGATAATCAACCGGATTTAGAAATCTTTGATACTTTAAAAAAATCATTAGATGCTCTAAATCATGGTTATCCCTATCCATTGGTTTATCTATTATATAATGCATTTATTTTAAAAAGATGCGGGATGGCTTTACAAGTTGATGGCTGTGTAAGATGTTTAAGACAAGATCATATAGCAGGAATCAGTTTAGAAGATGGGGGCTTTGTCTGTCATGATTGTTTATCACTTCATGATAAACAATTAGATAAGGTAACATTAAAGGCTTTTCGTCATATTAATAAATTAACGATTGATTCTATTGATCAACTTAAAGTACCGGATGAATCTATTGATTTATTAATGGAAATTATGGATTATTATGTTGATGAGATGACAGGGATTTTATTTAAAACAAAGAAAATGATTCAAAGTCTTTCAAAAATATGACAAAAGTAGACACTTTTGTCTTTTTTTATAAACATATTTTGACTATAATAGAAACAAAAGTAAGGGGAGGATTTATAGATGGGACAATTTTTACCGATAAATAGAAAAGAAATGGAAGAAAGAGGATGGCAAGAGGTAGATTTTGTCTATATTTGTGGTGATGCTTATGTAGATCACCCTTCATTTGGAGCAGCTATTATTTGTCGTACATTAGAGGCAAATGGTTTTAAGGTTGCTTTTTTATCGCAACCAGATTGGCATAAGGTAGAAGAATTTAGGCAATTTGGGAAACCTCGTTTGGGTTTTTTAATTTCTTCAGGAAATATTGATTCAATGGTCAATCACTATACTGTTTCTAAAAAAAGAAGACATAAAGATTCTTATACATCAGGTGGTGAAGGTTTTAAAAGACCAGATAGGGCGGTTATTGTTTATAGTCAAATGGCAAGACAAGCATTTCCTGATGCTAATATTTTAATTGGAGGAATTGAAGCTTCTCTTAGACGTTTAGCTCATTATGATTATTGGAGTGATAAGGTTAGAAAATCGATTATTATTGATGCCAATGCAGATTTATTAATGTTTGGAATGGGAGAAAACAGTATTATTGAAGTTGCAGAAGCATTAGATAGTGGATTAGATATTAAATATTTAACGTATTTAGATGGAACAGTTTATAAAACAAAAAATATCGATGATTTAAATGAAGCTGATTATATAATGCTTCCTAGTTACGAAGAAATTACAACATCTAAAAGAAAATACGCGGAATCTTTCCAAAAACAATATTTAAATACCGATCATTATAATGCTAAAATCTTAGTTGAACCTTATCAAGGATGGTATGTAGTTCAAAATAAACCGAATAGACCACTTACCCAAAGAGAATTCGATAGAGCTTATGGTTATGATTACAATCGTGATTATCATCCAAGTTATCAACACGTTCCAGCTATTGATGAAGTTAAATTCTCACTTATTTCAAATAGAGGGTGTTTTGGATCATGTAATTTCTGTGCTTTAGCGTTCCATCAAGGAAGAATTATTCAAGCAAGAAGTCATGAATCAATTATTGCAGAAGCTAATAAAATGGTTTGGGATCCAAATTTTAAAGGATACATTCATGATGTTGGTGGACCAACAGCTAACTTTAGAGATACTGCTTGTGATAAACAAAAAACCAAAGGGGCTTGTCCTACAAAACAATGTTTATGGCCAGAGCCTTGTAAAAATTTAAAAGTTGATCATGAAGATTATTTATCATTACTTACAAAATTAAGACAGCTTCCAAACGTTAAAAAAGTTTTCGTACGTTCAGGAATTCGTTACGATTACCTCATGTATGATAAAAATGATCATTTCTTTGAAGAACTTGTTCAACATCATATTTCAGGACAATTAAAAGTTGCCCCTGAACATATCAGTAATCATGCTTTAGACAAGATGGGCAAACCAAGACGTGGGCTTTACGAAAAATTTGTTGATAAATATTATCGTATTAATGAAAAATATAATAAAAAACAATTCTTAGTGCCTTATTTAATGTCCTCTCATCCAGGATGCCGTTTAGAAGATGCTATCGAACTGGCGGAATATTTAAGAGATATTCATCATCAACCAGAACAAGTACAAGATTTTTATCCAACACCAGGAACGCTTTCAACAACGATGTATTATACAGGGTTGGATCCTCGTGATATGACACCTGTTTATGTTCCAAAAGATCCTAAAGAAAAAGCGATGCAAAGAGCCTTGATTCAATATAAGAATCCTAAAAACTATGACCTTGTATATGAAGCCTTGATCAAAGCTAATCGAAAAGATTTGATTGGATTTGGTAAAAAATGCCTAATTAAACCACGTACCAAAAGGCAAAACTATAACAGATCTTATACAAGGGGGCATAAATGATGAAACTTACAGAAACGTATACCTCCTTAACACAAACACATATTAAATTTGATATTTATCAACCAAATGTGATATTAAGATATAAGGGAATCATTCAACTTCATCATGGATTATGTGAACATTCAGACCGTTATCAAAAATTTGCGGAATATTTAAGTCATGAAGGTTTTATTGTAGTCGTGCCTGATTTTCCTGGGCATGGTACATCACTTTATCATTTTGAACAAGGCTATTTTGGAAGCGGAAATGCTCTTGATACTTTGATTGAAGATATGCAACGTTTAAGACATATTATCGCTAAAAGATATGAAGACCTTCCTTATTTTATGATTGGTGTTGATTTTGGTTCGCTTGTATTACTTAAATATGCCATGACGTATGGAGATTATATTAATGGAATGATTTTGCTTGGAACATGTCTGAAAAATAATTTTTATTATCGTATGAAAACGATTGTTGATTTAAATATTTTACTACATGGACCAATGTATCGTTCAAGAGTTATTAAAAGAGCGGTGGATTTATTTTTACAAAAAAATTTAAATAGTTGTTATAAAATGAGTAATCAAAAAGAAGTACAGCTTTATCAAGAAGATCCTTTAAGTGATTTTGTTTATACAAATCAAGCCTATCATGATATATTGGAATACATAAAATATGTAAGTGATGAAGATCATCTAAAACATATACCTGATTATTTACCTGTTTATTTATTATCAGGTGGTTTTGATAATCTTACTAAAAATGGAAAAGATACTATAAAACTTTATCAAATATTAAAAGGAAATGGTCTAAAAGATCTCCAATATAAGATTTATGATAATAAAAGACAAGATATTTTACATGATAATAATTATCGAGATGTCTATCATGATATTATGCATTGGTTAGACGAAAGAACCTATATATAGTACCCTTATAGTTGGTTGACAAATATCCACTATAAGGGTATTTTATTTGTACGCGAAAAAAAGATAGAAGACTTGGAAAGCCAAGTCTTTATTCATTTATATCGTAAAAAAAGGAGAAAATTATGGCAACTAAAGATATGGATAAATTAGTAAATCATGCAAAATCAACTGGTTTTGTATATCAAGGTTCAGAAATCTATGATGGACTAGCAAATACATGGGATTTTGGACCATTAGGTGTTGAAATGAAAAACAATATTAAACGTTTATGGTGGAAAAGATTCATTCAAGAATCTCCTTACAACGTTGGTTTAGATTCAGCTATTTTCATGAATCCAAAGGTATGGGAAGCTTCAGGACATGTTGGTGGTTTCTCTGATCCATTAATTGACTGTAAAGAATGTAAAACAAGACATCGTGCAGATAAATTAATTGAAGCATATGATCCTTCTGTACATAGTGAAGGTTGGTCTAATGAACAAACAATGTCTTATATTAAAGAACATAATATTGTTTGTCCTAACTGTGGAAAAAGTAATTTCACTGATGTTAGACAATTTAAATTAATGTTTGAAACACATATGGGTGTTGTTGAAGATGATAAATCTGTTGTTTATTTACGTCCAGAAACTGCACAAGGAATCTTTGTAAACTTTAAAAATATTCAAAGAACTTCTCGTAAAAAAGTACCATTTGGTATTGGTCAAATTGGTAAATCATTCAGAAATGAAATTACACCAGGTAACTTTATTTTTAGAACAAGAGAATTTGAACAAATGGAATTAGAATTCTTCTGTAAACCAGATACTGATTTAGAATGGTTTGATTATTGGAAAGCTTATTGTAAAAAATTCTTATTAGACTTAGGATTAAAAGAAGAAAATTTAAAATTCAGAGATCATGAAAAAGAAGAATTATCTTTCTATTCTAAGGCTACATGTGATGTTGAATATAAATTCCCATTTGGATGGGGTGAATTATGGGGTATTGCTGATCGTACTGATTATGACTTATCTCGTCATATGGAACATTCTAAAAAATCTTTAGAATATTTAGATCCTCAAACAAATGAAAAATATATTCCATATGTTATTGAACCATCTGTAGGGGCAGACCGTTTATTCTTATCTATTTTCTGTGATAGTTATCAAGAAGAAACATTAGAAAATGGAGATACAAGAACAGTGATGAAATTACATCCTGCCATTGCTCCATATAAAGTAGCAGTTTTACCACTTACTAAAAAACAAAGTGAAAAAGCTGAAGAAGTTTATGCAACACTTGCTAAACATTTCTCTGTTGAATTTGATGTTGCAGGTCAAATTGGTAAAAGATATCGTCGTCAAGATGCTATTGGAACACCATATTGTGTAACTGTTGATTTTGATACAATGGAAGATAATGCTGTTACTGTTCGTGATAGAGATACAATGGAACAAGTACGTTTACCAATTGATCAATTAGTAGATTATATTCAAGATAAAATTACTTTCTAATAAAGGAGATCATTATGCCAAGACTTTCAAATGAAAAAATCAATGAAATAAGACAAAGCGTTGATATCGTTGATGTTATTGGCAATTATCTTCCTTTAGAAAGAAGAGGACGTAATTATTTAGCAAGGTGCCCATTTCACAATGATGATCATCCATCAATGTCTGTTTCACCTGAAAAGCAGATCTATAGATGTTTTGTATGTTCACACGGTGGAAATGTGTTTACTTTCTTACAAGATTACTTAAAAATTTCCTTTATGGAAGCTGTCAAAATGGTGGCTCAAATGGGAAATGTTGATTTAGGTGATTTTACATTTTATGAAGAAAAACCACATGTAAATCAAGAATTAGAACCATACTATTTAATGCATGAAGAAGCAAATCGTATTTATAAACATTATTTAACGACGAAGCTTGCTTTAGAAGCAAATAGTTATTTAAGTCAAAGACATTTATCTAAAGATATTATTGACTATTTTGAAATTGGTTATGCACCGGAACAAAATATTTTATTAAAGGCTTTTGAAAAATCTGGTTTTTCAAGAATGCAAGCTTATGAATCAGGGCTTGTTATAGAATCTGAAGTAGGATACGATCGCTATTCCAATCGTATTATGTTTCCTTTACATAATAGTGAAGGACGTGTTGTTGGCTTTAGTGGTCGTATCTATCAAAAAAATCAAAAAGAATCTAAGTATATGAACTCTCCTGAATCTAAAATTTTTATTAAAGGAGAGACCTTATACAATTACCATCGTATAAAAAATGATGTTAGAAATGAAGGTAAAGTCATTATTCTAGAAGGTTTTATGGATGTAATAGCATTATATAAAGCGGGTATTAAAAATACTGTCGCAATTATGGGAACAGCTTTAACTTCACAACATTTAAAAATGTTAAAACGATTATCAAATGATATTGTTTTATGTCTTGATGGTGATCAAGCTGGAAAAAATGCGATGATCAAATGTGTGGATGCTTTAAATAATGAAGGATTTCATACATCAATCGTGGTTATTCCTGATGCAATGGATCCAGATGAATTTCTAGAAGCTAAAGGAAAAGATGAATTAATAGCACTCTTTAAAAATCCAATAAGTGCTGTTGAGTTTAAATTAAATTATTATTATGAACGTATCAATGTTGATAATTATGAAGATCGAAAAAATTATTTAGAATCCATGGTTAAAGTCATCATGCAATTGGATGATATTGTTGATCAAGATTATTATATTGGTCAACTTGAAAAAAAATCAGGATTTTCTAAAGAAACAATTCATCATTTAATGAGTCAACAAACTCTTGTAAAAAAACCAATACCTTTTAGACCAGTGACTTATGATCATGTTTCAAGATTGATTGATAAGTATCAAAAGGCTGAAAGAGATTTGTTATATTATATGATGCAGGATAAAAAGTATGCGATGCAATATGAAGCAAAAGCAGGCTATATGTATGATAAAGTTAATCGCTTAATTGCTTCCTATATTATTGATTATTATCGTCAGTACGTCATTTTAGAAGTTGCTGATTTGATTAATATGATTGATGATCAAGATATTGTTAAAAGAATTTTAGAAATATCATCTTTACATTTACCTCAATTAGAATCAAATCAAGCAATTGATGATTATATCAAAATAATACAAGAAAAACTTAAAATTGAACGAATTAAACAACTTGAACAGGAGCTATCACAAACATATGATCCTCGTCAACAAGCAAAAATTCTTCAAGAAATTATAGAATCAAAAGATAAGGAGTAAACTATGGCAAAGAAAAAAGTACAAGCAGTTTCATTTGATGATTTAAAAAAATTAGTTGTAAATGAAGCAAAAAACAATAACAATGTATTAACCCAAGAACAAATTGATGAATATTTAATGAATTATGATTTAAGTGATGAACTCGCAGAAGAATTACTTGAATATATTCAACAAAATCAAATTACTATTTCTGATGATGATTTAGATTCATTAGATGTAGATGATGATATGTTACTTGCAGGCGTTCCTGCAATGGATGATGATTTAGACCTTGATATAGATGATGCAGATGATACTCCTGATCTAGATTTTGATGGTGATTTCGATATGATGACAGGGGATACATTACATATGTATCAAGAACATGATGATGATAAAGAAAGCGAAAGCACTCAACTTGGAAGTAATGTTAAAATTAATGATCCTGTAAAAATGTATCTTAAAGAAATTGGGCGAGTTGAATTATTAAATCATGATCAAGAAATTGAATTAGCTAAAAGAATTCTTGAAGGAGATGAACAAGCTAAAAAAGAACTTGCTGCAGCAAACTTAAGATTAGTTGTTTCCATCGCTAAAAGATATGTTGGACGTGGAATGTTATTCTTAGATTTAATCCAAGAAGGAAACATGGGGTTAATTAAAGCAGTAGAAAAATTTGATTATACAAAAGGATTTAAATTCTCTACTTATGCGACTTGGTGGATTAGACAAGCAATTACACGTGCAATTGCCGATCAAGCCCGTACAATTCGTATTCCAGTACACATGGTAGAAACAATCAATAAATTAACACGTATTCAAAGACAATTAATTCAAGAATTAGGTAGAGAACCATCTGCTGAAGAAATTGCTGAAAAAATGGATGGTATGACACCTGAAAAAGTACGTGAAATTCAAAAAATTTCATTAGAACCCGTTTCATTAGAAACACCAATTGGTGAAGAAGATGATTCACATTTAGGTGATTTTATTGAAGATGAAGGAGCAATGTCTCCAGATGATTATGCTGCTAATGAATTATTAAAAGATGAATTGAATGATGTTTTATTAGAACTTACAGATCGTGAAGAAAAAGTATTAAGACTTCGTTTTGGTTTGGATGATGGAAGAACAAGAACTCTTGAAGAAGTTGGGCGTGAATTTAACGTTACACGTGAACGTATTCGTCAAATTGAAGCAAAAGCATTAAGAAAATTAAAACATCCATCTCGTTCTAAAAGATTAAAGGATTTCTTAGATCGTTAATGAAACTATCAAAAAGATTAGAATTACTTGCTTATTTGGTAGAAAAACATAAAAAAGGAAATATCTTGGCAGATATTGGAACAGATCATGCTTATTTGCCATGTTATTTAATTGAAAAAAATATTATAGATAAAGCTTATGCTTGTGATGTCGCAAAAGGTCCTTTTGCGGCGTCACTTTCTACTATTAGGCAATATCATTTCGAAGAAAATGTTGAAGCTTTATTAGGAGATGGATTAGATCCTATTCTTGATAAAGAAGTTGATATAGTAACGATTGCTGGAATGGGATCATTTCTAATTGTAGAAATATTAGAAAAAAATAAAGCGTATTTAAACAAAGTTAAACAATTCTATTTACAACCTAACGCTAATACGGATCATCTAAGAAAATATTTATTTAAAAATCATTTTAAAATTATTGATGAAAAGATGATTAAAGATGGTCATCATGTTTATGAAATGATGGTTGTAGAAAATACAAATCAAGATATTCAATATAATCAAGAAGATATGATGTTTGGTCCAATTTTAAGAAAAAATAAAGATGAATTATTTATTCGTTATTGGCAAAAACAATATCAAACATATTTAAAGATTATGAAAGATTTGCCATCAAATCATCCAAGATATTTAGAATTAGAAAAACAAAAACAATTAATTGAAGGTGAACTTAATGAAAGCTTATGAAATTATGAATCATTTGGAGAAATATTTTCCTTTAAATCTTCAAATGGATTTTGATTGCTGTGGCCTACAAATTGGAAGTAGAGAAAAGGAAGTTAAAAAAGTTTATATTGCTTTAAACGCTGATAATGAAACATTACAAGCCTGTATTGAAAATAATTGTCAAATGTTAATTACACATCATCCTTTTTTATTAGAAAAAATAAAAAACCTGGATACATCTTTACATCAAGGAAAATTTATTGAAAGAGCTATTAAACATGGCATTGTTGTTTATAGCTTACATACATGTTTAGATAGAGGACAAAATGGGATTTCCATGAATGATTGGTTGATTCAAAAATTAGGTGTTCATGATGTTGCTTGTTATGATCATTATGAAGTAGGAAAGAAAGCTACTTTAAATCAAGCAATGGAAGGACAAGATTTTATAGAATATGTAAAAGATAAATTTCATTTGCAACATTTAAAATATAGTAAAAATACAAATAAAATGATACATACAATTGCTATTTGTGGGGGAAGTGCAGCAGACGACTTAGAAATTCTTACTGGTCAAGTAGATTGTTATATTACAGGTGATACTAAATATCGTCATGCTAAATATGCTATTGATCATGATTGTTTATTAATTGATCCTGGTCATCATTTAGAAGTTATAATTGAAGAAAAACTTCCTGAATTATTAGAAGATTTATCAATTCAAATACAAATTCATGAAAGTCTTGATTATTTTAAATATGAATAAAACTCTTGGGATGACTCAAGAGTTTTTTCATATTTGATAGGCTATAAGAAAGGAGCTTTATTATGAAATTACATTATCAAGGAAAATATAATTTAGATCCTGAAATATTACCGAAAAGAAAACATCAACCCAATGCTGTAAAATTTAAAGAAGTCAGTTCATCCAAAGAACTTGCTGTTATTGCTAATACAATAGGACTTGTATTAATGGTCATCTTATCTATTCCTATTCTTTTAGTATATAAAAATGATTTACTGCTTTATTTTGATGATGTGATGCTTGCTTTTATTTTTCCAATTTTAACAATGTTTCCTCATGAGCTTTTACATGCCCTTTGTTTTAAAGAAGACGTTTATCTTTATACAAATTTTAAACAAGGAATGGTTTTTGTTTTAGGAACTGAAACAATGAGTAAAAAAAGATTTATTTTTATGTCTCTTCTATCAAATTTAGTTTTTGGTTTTCTTCCTTACTGCTTATCTTTTCTAGGAACTAAATATTTGATGTTTGCTTTATAGGGAGTTATTGCTGTAGCGATGGGGGCAGGAGATTATTATAATGTTTTCAATGCTCTTACACAAATGCCTAAAGGAGCTAGAACCTATTTATATCAGATGAATTCTTATTGGTATATACCTGAAAATAAATAAAAATAAGTTTCAAAAAATTAATTTATTTTATTTTATCTTTTTTTGTAACTCTTTTTTCATAAAATAATGAAAGAAAAAATATTTTTTAAGTGGATGTGCTTACATTGATTTTATGCATTGTTATCTTAAAAAAATAGGTTTATACTAAAAGATGTAGAGAGTAAAGGAAGGCAAGAATTATGAACAAAAACGAGATTATGTCAAAAACAAAAATTGTATGTACTATTGGACCAGCTTCAGAAAGTAAAGAAATGCTTACTAAATTAGTAAAAGCTGGAATGAATGTCATGAGATTAAACTTTTCTCATGGAACTCATGAAGAACATGAAGAAAAAATCAATACTTTATTAGAAATTAATAAAGAATTATCGACAAATGTTGCTATTTTATTAGATACAAAAGGACCTGAAATTAGAACTGGTGATTTTGTTGGTGGAAAAACAACTTTTAAAAAAGGACAAACTTCAACTATTTGTGTAGAAGATATTGAAGGAACAAGTGAAAGATTTACAATTACTTATAAAGATTTATATAAAGATGTTAAACCAGGTGGTTTTATCTTAGTAAACGATGGTCAAGTTGAATTATTAGTTGATCATATTGAAGGAACAGATATTGTTTGTGTTGCAGCAAATGATGGAGAAGTAAAAAATAAACGTGGAATCAATGTTCCAGGGATTAAATTAGGATTTGATTATTTATCACCTAAAGATATTTCAGATTTAACATTTGGTGCAAATCAACCTTTTGACTATGTTGCTGCTTCATTCTGTCGTAGAGCACAAGATATTATTGATATTAAAAAATTATTAATTGAAAATGGTAGAAATGATATTCAAATTTTAGCGAAGATTGAAAATCAAGAAGGTGTTGAAAACGTTGATGAAATTCTTGATATTGCTGATGGTATCATGGTTGCTCGTGGTGACTTAGGTGTAGAAGTTCCTGCTGAAGATGTCCCACTTATTCAAAAATCAATTATTAAAAAATGTAAACAACGTGGTAAAATCGTTATTACTGCCACTCAAATGTTAGAAAGTATGCAACAAAATCCAAGACCAACACGTGCGGAAGTATCTGACGTGGCTAATGCGATTTATGATGGTACAGATGCAATTATGTTATCTGGTGAATCTGCAAGTGGATTATATCCTCAAGAAGCAGTTTTAATGATGTCAAAAATTGCTCATAAGATTGAATCTAGTTTAGATTATCAAAGCTTACAAAGACAAGCCATTCGTACAGCACCAGATGATACAAGCGAAGCTATTTGTATGTCTGTTGCAGAAATTGCTTATAAATTCAATGTAGCAGCAATTATTGCCTTTACAGAATCTGGATTTACAGCTCGTAAAATGGCTCGTTATCGTACAAAATCTCGTATTATTGCTGCAACTCCATCACTTAAAACTGTTAAAGCTTTAGCTTTAAACTGGGGTGTTAAAGCAGTACCTTGTAAACAATTAAACTCACGTATTTCAATGATTGATTATGCAAGTATTATTGCTAGAGAAAATGGTGTAAAACCTGGTCAAAAAATCTTAGTTACTGGTGGAACACCAGGAGTTAAAGGTGCAACAAGCTATTTAGAACTTGTAGAAGTTAAATAATATTCGAAATACACTCTTAGGAGTGTTTTTCTTTTCTAATTCATAAAGATGAAATAAATGGGTTATACTATATAATAGCAAAACAATGAAAAGAAAGAGAGATTTTATATGTGTACAGCAGCAACTTATCAAACAAAAGATTTTTATATGGGTAGAACTTTGGATTATGAATTTTCCTATGGTGAAAAAATAGCTATTATGCCGAGAAACTATCCTTTACAATATAGACATGGATCAAAAAATATTGAACATTATGCCATGATTGGTATGGCTCATGTATTAGATGAATATCCTTTATATTATGACGCTGTTAATGAAAAAGGTTTAGGAATGGCAGGATTAAATTTTGTCGGAAATGCTTGTTATCAAGAGGTTAAAGAAGGAGCAGTCAACGTTGCTCAATATGAATTCATTCCTTGGATTTTAAGTCAATGTGCAACGCTTAAAGAAGCTAAACAACTTATTCAAACAATCAATTTAGTGAAGACACCTTATAACGAACATTTACCAGCCGCATCATTACATTGGATCATTGCAGATCAAAGTGGATGTATAACTGTTGAATCAGTCGAAGAAGGATTAAAAATCTATGAAAATCCAGTCGGTGTTCTTGCAAACAATCCCTCATTTGATAAACAATTATTTAATTTAAATAATTATATGTCTTTATCACCTAAACAACCACAAAATTATTTTTCTAAACAACTAGATTTAAAATCCTATTCTAGAGGAATGGGAGCTCTTGGATTACCTGGTGATTTATCTTCAATGTCACGTTTTGTAAGAGTTGCATTTACTAAAATGAACGGACAATCAAAAGATAATGAAAGAGATAGTGTTAACCAATTTTTCCATATTTTAGGTTCTGTAGAACAACAAAGAGGATGTTGTGAAGTAGATGATGGAAAATATGAAATTACGATTTATACGTCATGTTGGAATAGTCAAAAGGGAATCTATTATTATACAACATATAATAGAAGACAAATTACTGCCGTTAATATGCATAAAGTAAATTTAGATGGTCAACATCTTACTAGTTACCCAATGCTAGATGATGAAGAATTTTATGAACAAAATTAGTGTTTTTAAGATAGCGAAAGCTATCTTTTTTTTATATTTAAATGTGATTAAAATCACATAATTTTCATATATTTCAAAGAAAACAAGTTAATTTTTTAACTTGTTGTAAACGCTTTCAATTTGAAAATAATAGGACTAAAATAGGGTTAAAGGGGATGGAAGTTATGAGTTTAAAATCATTTATTGGAGGCATACATCCAAAAGATCAAAAACAATATACAAAGGATTTACCTATTATTAAAATAAAAGCAAGTGATGAAGTTGTATTTCCCTTAAAACAACATATTGGTGCACCTTGTCAACCAATTGTTAAAGTAAAAGATGAGATAAAAGTTGGGCAAGTTATTGCTTGTAGTGATGCTTTTGTTTCAAGTCCTATTATTTCTTCAGTTTCAGGTGTAGTAAAAAAAATAGAAGAAAGAATGGATGTCAGTGGGAAAATGCAAGAATCAATTGTTATTGCTAATGATGGATTATATCAAAAAGTTGAAAATAATAATAATAATAATAATAAACAAGAATTAACTTATGAAGAAAAAATTGAAAGAATTAAGGCAGCAGGTATAGTTGGTCTAGGAGGAGCAGGGTTTCCTACACATGTAAAATTATCTGTTAAAGATCCAAATCAAGTTCAATATTATATTGTTAATGGTGCGGAATGTGAACCCTATCTTACAAGTGATTATCGCTTGATGCTTGAAAAAACAGATGAACTAATAGCAGGAATTCATGTTTTATTAGAAATGTTTCCAAAAGCTCTTTGTTATATTGCCATTGAAGATAATAAAAAAAAGGCTATTCATTTATTAAAAGAAAAGTGTAAAGATGAAAAAAGAATTGCTGTGAAAGAACTAAAAACAAAATATCCTCAAGGTGGAGAAAGAATGCTTGTTAAGGTTTTAACAGGAAAGACATTAAATTCTAAAATGCTTCCTTTAGATGTAGGATGTATTGTTGATAATGTAGCTACAGTGATTGCTATTAATCAAGCGGTTCGTTATAATCAACCTTTAATTTCTAAAGTAATGACGATTTCGGGTGATGGAATAACACCTAGCAATATTGAAGTTCCTATAGGAACGAGTTTTAAACAGATCGTTGAACAATTAGGAGGTTTCAAATCTGAAGTTCAAAAACTTATTTGTGGAGGTCCAATGATGGGAAGCGCCCTTATTCATTTAGATATACCTGTAACTAAGACATCAAGTTCTTTACTTGCACTTGTACAAGATGAAGTATCCCTTTTTGAACCTTCTGCATGTATTCGTTGTGGTCGATGTAAAGACGTGTGTCCGAGTTTATTAGTTCCTCAAAAACTTTATCAAATAGCAACAAAAAATGATACAGAGGCCTTTATTTTAAATGGTGGAATGGAATGTATAGAATGTGGTTGTTGTAGCTATACATGTCCAGCAAAAAGAAATATGACACAGGCATTTAAGAAGATGAAATATTTAGTCTCTGTTAATAAAAGAAAGTAGGTGTTATTCATGAATCAATTACTACATGTTTCTGCTTCACCGCATATTAAAGATCGTGTTACAACATCTTCTATTATGTTAGATGTCATTATTGCTTTAATACCAGCTACTTTATTTGGAATTATTCAATTTAAAATAAATGCTTTATTGATTATTGTAACAACGATAACAACATGTGTTTTAGCAGAATATTTATATGAACGTTTTATGAAAAAAACAATTACCATCAAAGATCTATCAGCAGTTGTCACAGGACTTATTCTTGCTTTAAATTTACCATCAACAGTTCCTTTATGGCTTCCTGTTATTGGTGGTCTCTTTGCTATTATTGTGGTTAAACAATTTTATGGAGGATTAGGACAAAATTTTATGAATCCAGCGTTAGCTGCAAGATGTTTTTTATTGATTTCCTTTACTGGAAGAATGACAAATTTTGTATTTGATGGGATGACTTCATCAACGCCACTTGCAATTTTAAAAAATGGAGAAAGCTTTGATTTAATAAGGATGTTTATTGGAAATACTGTTGGAACAATTGGAGAAACTTCTGCAATTGCACTTTTAATAGGTGCAATGTATTTGATTGTTAAAAAAGTTATTAAAGTAACCATTCCTTTAACATATCTTTTAACATTTTCTATTTTTACATTGATTTTATCACCATGTCCTTTTGATGCTTATTATTTAGCTTGTGAGTTATGTGGTGGAGGTTTGATCTTTGGTGCCTTTTTCATGGCTACTGATTATGTAACAAGCCCAATGGATCAAAAAGGACAACTTATTTATGGTATTTTATTAGGTGTATTAACAGGATTATTTCGTTTTTTTGGAACAAGTGCAGAAGGTGTTTCTTATGCCATTATTATTTCTAATTTATTAGTACCATTAATTGATAAACTCACATTAAAAGGTGGTGTTGTCAAATGAAAAAAATAATAAAAGATATTTTAATTTTATGCGTGATTACTATTATTTGCGGAGGACTTCTTGGTTATGTTTATCAAATAACAAAGAATCCTATTCAACACCAATCACAACAAAGTAAGCAAGATGCTTATTTAAAAGTGATGAAAGAAGCAACTTCTTTTAAAGCTTATAAAGAAAATGATATCAAAAAATTATCTAAAAAGCTTAAAGGGGATTATGGTAAAAATGGTCTTGAAATAGAAAATGCTTTAAAAGCATATCATCAAAAACAAACTATCGGTTCTATTATTCAAGTGATTGATCATGATGGTTTTGGTGGTGATATTGAAATCATTATTGGTATCAACCTTCAAAAAGAAATTACAGGAGTTGAAATTTTATCAATTGATGAAACAGTAGGACTTGGAATGAATGCTAAAAATGAAGAGTTTAGAAATCAGTATGTAGGGAAAAAAGTAGATCATTTCCAAGTCGTTAAAAACGGTAAACAAAATGAAGATGAAGTAGATTCTTTATCAGGAGCAACCATTACTTCTAAAGCAATGACAAATGGAATCAATGGAGCCTTAGATTTTTATGATTTATTGAAAGGAAGATGAAAATATGAAGAAATATTTAAAACCTTTATATAATGGAATCATTAAAGAAAATCCTACCTTTGTATTAATGCTTGGTATGTGCCCAACTCTTGCGGTTACAACTTCAGCAATGAATGGAATGGGAATGGGACTTACGACGATGGCGGTTTTAATTATGTCGAATTTTGTTATTTCAGCACTTAGAAATATTATTCCTAGTCGTATGCGTATTCCTGCTTATATTGTCATTGTTGCTTCTCTTGTTACAGTTGTACAATTATTATTACAAGGATATATTCCATCTTTATATGATACACTTGGTATTTATATTCCTTTAATTGTTGTCAATTGTATTATTTTAGGAAGAGCAGAAGCTTTTGCTTCTAAAAATAATCCACTTTTATCAATTATGGATGGTCTTGGTATGGGGCTTGGTTTTACTTTTGCTTTAACTTGTATAGGTTTAGTAAGAGAAATATTGGGTGCAGGAACATTCTTTTCAATGTCATTACCAATTTCATTTGAGCCAATAACGATTTTTGTGATGGCACCAGGAGCATTCTTTATACTTGCTTTGCTAACAGCTATTCAAAATAAATTAAAATTACCTAGTGCAACGAATGTTTCTCATTCATCTTTAAAGTGTGGGGGAGATTGTATGCATTGTCACGGTAATCAATGTCAAATAAATAAATCTTTGTTAAAGGAGGATCCTGAAAAATGAAAACACTTATTTTAACACTGATTAGTGTTTCTTTAGTTAATAATGTCGTTTTATCGCAGTTTTTAGGGTTATGTCCATTTTTAGGAGTTTCAAAACAAACCAAAACCGCAATGTCTATGGGTGGTGCAGTTATTTTTGTAATTACAATTGCGTCAGCTGTAACTCATTTATTGTATCGTTTACTTGTTTTGTTACATGTTGAATATTTAGAAACAGTCGCTTTTATTTTAATTATTGCAGCACTTGTTCAATTTGTAGAACTCTTTTTAAAAAAATATTTTCCACCTTTATATAATTCATTAGGTGTTTATTTACCTCTTATTACAACCAACTGTGCTGTTTTAGGTGTTGCTTTAACAAATGTACAAAATAATTATGATTTTGTAACAAGTGTTGTAGCCGGTTTTGGGACAGCTTTAGGATTTACAATTTCAATTACAATTTTAGCAGGAATAAGAGAAAGAATTGCCGATAATGATATTCCTCATGTTTTACAAGGCTCACCAATTGTTTTAATTACAGCAGGTTTGATGGCTATTGCCTTTATTGGCTTTTCAGGCTTGATTTAAGGAGGAAATACGATGAATACAGTCATTATTGCAGTTATTGTTGTTGGGAGTATAGGATTGTTTATTGGAATATTCCTTTCACTTGCCAGTGTTAAATTTAAAGTAGAAGTCAATGAAGATGAAGAAAAAATTAGAGCGGTTCTTCCTGGAAATAACTGTGGAGCTTGTGGTTATCCTGGATGTGATGGCCTTGCATGTGCAATTGCTAAAAAAGAAGCCCCAATTAATCAATGTCCTGTAGGTGGTAATGAAGTTGCTAAAAAAATAGGAGAAATTCTCCATTTAGAAGTAGAAGAGAATACACATTTAGTAGCTTATGTTAAATGTAAGGGAACGTGTGATAAAATACAAAGACAATATCAATACGATGGTATTCATGATTGTTTAAGTGCAGCCGTTGTCCCAGGAAGTGGCGATAAAAAGTGTCGTTTTGGTTGTATGGGTTATGGCAGTTGTGTAAAGGCTTGTGCTTTTGATGCCATTCATGTTATTGATGGTGTTGCTCAAGTTGATAAAGAAAAATGTAAATCATGTCAAAAATGTATGGATGCTTGTCCGCAGCATCTTATTGAAATGGTTCCTTATGACTCTACTTATCATGTAAGATGTAATAGTCATGATAAAGGACCAGTAGTTAATAAAAACTGTAAGGCAGGATGTTTAGGGTGTATGATGTGTCAAAAAGTTTGCCCAACAGGAGCAATTACAGTTGAAAACTTTTTAGCACATATTGATTATTCTAAATGTGTTCATTGTGGTAAATGCAAAGAAAAATGTCCAAGAAAGATTATTGAATAAAAAGAAAAAGGACATTAGTCCTTATTTAAATAGTGCTTAAAGGCTTTACTATAACTTACTTGATTGTTTTCATCAATAAAACAACCAGAAACACCTTCAAGTGAGTTAAGTAATTCAAGTCCTTTTTCTTTTCCTAAAGAAAAACAAACCGTGCTCAAAGCATCTCCTTGAATTGATTTTTTAGAAATGATCGTTACTGAGCTTAAACCGTTTTCATAACTATAACCTGTTTTTGGATTTAAAATATGATGATATCTTTTAGAATCAATTTCAAAAAATCTTTGATAAGTTCCACTTGTAACAACAGATAAATCATTGATTTTTAAACTAAACAATGAATCAGATGTTTGTTGTGGGTTGGTAACTCCAATAATAAAAGGATTCTCTTGTTTTTTACCAACACATAAAATATTACCTCCTAAATTAATAAGGGCACTCTTGACATTTTCTTTAAGTAAATAGTTTTTGATTTGATCGGCGATGTATCCTTTTGCAATTGCCCCTAAATCAATCATTGTTTCTGTATTTAGAAAACGTATCTTATGATTTTCTAAAATAATATTTTTATAAGAAACATCGTGAAGATGGTGTTGAATCAACGGATCTTCAGGAAGTGTGTGCTTTTTAAAATCCCATAATGAAGAAATCGAACCAATGGTAATATCAAAGCTTCCTTTTGATAAATCACTATAATAAAGCCCTTGTTTAATCACTTTATAGAGATCATCAGATAATTCTTGAGCTTCTAATTTGTTGGAAGAATGATTGATTTTATAGAGTTCACTTTTTTTATTATTGGCAGAAAAGATACGCTCGTATTTCTTGCATAAATCAAAACAGTTATTTAAAATATTTTTAGAAGAAGAATCATAAAGGGTTATTTGGATAATTGTATCTAGACAAAATTCTTTATTAGAAAGAGGAGTTGTGTTTTTACAACCGCAAAGGATAAATGAAAAAATAAGTAATGAAAGTATTGATTTTTTCATAGGTAACCTCCTTTTTTTATATTATAGCATGGAGTAAGAAGATGAAAAATAAAACGTTAAGAAATGATTTGATTATTCTTGGCATTCTTGTTGTTTTGATAGGAGGACTTTTTCTTTTTAAATCAAAACAACAAGGAGCAAAAATTGTCATAAAAAAAAATGATCAAATTGAAGGTTATTATTCTTTAGATGATGATCAAATCATTAATATTGATAATAAAAATAAAATACAAATTAAAAATCATGAGGTTTTTATGATAAAAGCAACTTGTCCAGATCATTTATGTATTAAACAAGGGAAAATAAATAAAAAAGGGGCAACGATTGTTTGTTTGCCTCATCATTTAGTTGTGGAAGTAATTGAAGGAAATGAAGGAAAAGAAGATGGAAAAGTCTATTAAAAAATTATGCTATTTGGCTTTATTTTGTGCAATAGCAATTGTTTTAAGTTATATAGAATCATTAATACCTCTTTATTTAGGCGTTCCAGGAGCTAAATTAGGGCTTGCAAATGTCGTTACTTTGACATTACTTCTTTGTTTTGGCTTAAAAGAGGCTTTTATTGTCATGTTTTTAAGAATTTTGATTGTTTCTATGACTTTTACGAATTTCTATATGTTTTTATATAGTTTATCAGGAGGATTGCTTTCTTTAATAATCATGTATTTATTTTTAAAAACAAATTTATTTTCTGATATCATTATTTCCATTATGGGTGGTATTTTTCATAATGTAGGACAATTATTGGTAGCAATGCTTTTTTTTAGTTCAACAGTATTTATGTATTATTTACCGTATCTAATGCTTTTTGGTATACTATCGGGTATTGTAATAGGCATTTTAGGTGAAATCATTTATTTAAAAATAGGAAATCAATTAAAGAAAAGAGGTTAGAAGTATGTTTATTGTTCAAAAA
This sequence comes from Faecalibacillus sp. TM498, assembly GCF_020589955.1. Taxonomy (NCBI): domain Bacteria; kingdom Bacillati; phylum Bacillota; class Erysipelotrichia; order Erysipelotrichales; family Coprobacillaceae; genus Faecalibacillus; species Faecalibacillus sp. TM498. Next base: position 26,642 of record NZ_JAJDKB010000006.1, on the reverse strand, counting down.
ATAGAAACAATGCAACGATTAAAAGAAAACTATTTCCAATCTTAGTAGCAAAAATACAAGAAGAAAAGATGAAAGAATGGGTTAAATGTTATACAAGTGATGTTTCAATTAATTGTTGTGTTTGTAAAAGATGACTTAAAATAGGTGATATTCAGCCAATAATTAGTAGCTGAAAATTTATAATTAATAGAAATTGTGTTAAAATACATATGTTAGATGGAGGAAAGTTATGAATACAGATTCAGTATTATCAACATTGCTAAGATATGTAAATGGACAATATAAAAAAGATACGAATTATGATATAGCACTTGCATTACTTACTCATTATAGTGTTATACCAGAAAAAACAATTAATGAGTTATCAGAATTATGTTTTGTATCACCAGCATCAATTTCACGTTTTGTTAAATTGATAGGATTTCATTCTTTTCAAGAATTTAAAAATGCTTGTTTAAATACACTTGATATATCTAAAACAGATTATTCTCCTCAAATTATAAAAGCTGATAAAAAAGATGTTAAAGAAATTTTTCAAAATTATACAAAACATGTTATTGATAATATTCAATTTACATATGATCATCTTGATTTTGAGCAACTAGATCATGTATGTAAATATATCCATGATAGTTTAGAAGTTTTAGTGTTAGGTTTAGAGTTTTCAACATTACTAGCACAACATATACAAAATAGATTTGCTTTGATGAATAAATATATTACGGTAGCAATTTCCAATGATGAACAATTAGAAGCGGCGCATAATCTTAAAGAAAATAGTGTTGTGATTATTTTAAGTGTAGAGGGAGGTTATTTTTATAGACATAGTGAAGTTATTCAAATACTTCTTGAAAAAAATATTAAACTTATTGTTTTAACGATGAATAATCATAATAAGATGATTAATGAATTTATTGATAAAGAAGTCATTTTATGTAGCCAGGATAATACAAATACTGAATCTAGGATGTCATTATTATATAGTTTAGAAATTATTATCATGTATTATTGTATTTATTTTACATATTAATTCTTATTTTCAATATCTGAAAAACAGTGTGTATTTTTGAAAATCGCACTGTTTTTTTGACGACTTATTCTTTACATATTCTTGTTATACTAACGATAGACAAAGGCCAATGTCATATACATACAAGGAGAAGTAAAATGGAAAAATTAATATCAATTATTGAAAAGACACTTGTTCCAGTAGCTAATAAGCTATCTCAAAATAAATATTTGAGTGCGATTAGTGGTGGATGTATGTCTACATTAGGAATTATTATGGTAGGTGCCGTTTTTACAATTTTAACAAATATATCATGGCAACCTTATACAGATTTATTAGCTTCAACAGGATTAGATCAATTATTTACAGGAGTGCAAAATGTAACAACAAATTTATTAGCTGTTTATATGGCGTTTGCTGTTGGTTATAGAGGAGCAACTGTTTTTGAAAATAAAAAATATACTTTAACTTCAGGATTTTTATCTTTATTTGCATATATGTTACTTGTACCTTTAGATACAACAACATTAGCTGACTCAGGAATTAGTTTCTTTAATATTTCTTATTTAGGAACAAAAGGAGTTTTTGTGGCATTACTTGCAGGGCTTATTGTATCTAGATTGTTAGCGTTAATCACTGAAAAAAACATTGTTATTAAATTACCAGATTCTGTACCTGAAATGGTAAGTGAATCTTTATCATCATTATTAGCAGGAGTTATTATTACGATTGTTTTCTTAATTTTTAGAGCTTTATTTGCAGTGACACCTTATGGAAATGCAACAGATTGTATCTATACAATTATTCAAACACCATTACAATCATTAACTGGTAACTTGCCTGCATTCATCATTATTATTTTAATCGCACAATTATTATGGTTTTTTGGAATTCATGGTTCAATGACAGTATTACCAATTTTATTCCCAATTTGGTTAAGTTATATTGGTGATAATACAGCAGCAATGGCTGCAGGAAAAACAATTCCACATGTTTTAAATATTGGATTATGGGATTTAGCTAATTTAGGTGGATCAGGTGCAACAATTGGACTCGTTATTTTAATGTTCTTTAAAGCAAAAAGTAATCAATACAAATCATTTGGTAAATTAACATTGCCTTGTGGTATCTTTAGTGTTAATGAACCAGTTATCTTTGGTTTACCAGTTATTTTAAATCCAATTATGCTTATTCCATTTATTATTTGTCCTATTGTTTTAGTTTGCTTAGGATATGCTTTAATTCAATTTGGAATTGTAACAGCACCAATAGGAATTTTAGGTTTAGGATCAATGCCACCACTTATTTCTGGAATCATGCAAGGAAGTTTATCTTGGGGAATTTATCAATTAGTAGCTGTTGTTATTTCAATTATTATTTATTATCCATTCTTTAAAACAATTGACAATCAAGCATTAGCAAAGGAAAAAGGTGAACAAGGTGAATAACTTTTTATGGGGTGCTTCTACAAGTGGATTTCAAGTAGAAGGTGGTTATAACTTAGATGGAAAAGGATTATCAACAACAGATGTTCGACAAGTAAAAGAAGGTATTGCAGATTGCAAAGTAGCAAGTGATCATTATCATCATTTTAAAGAAGATATTCTTTTGATGAAAGAATTAGGTTTAAAAGCTTATCGCTTTTCATTCTGTTGGGCAAGAATTATGCCAGATGGGCATCATGTTAATCAAAAAGGATTGGATTTTTATGATCAAATTATTCATTTATGTTTAGAAAATCACATAGAACCTATTCCAACTCTCTATCATTTTGAAATGCCACAAGCATTAGTAGATGAATTTGGTGGTTGGAAAAACAGAAGATGCATTGATGCTTTTGTTGAATATGCGAGAATATGCTTTACAAAATGGAAAGGTATTGTTAATTATTGGGTAACGATTAATGAACAACTTATTGCTATGGCAGCAAGTGATTTAAATGGTAATCATGAAAGTGATAAAGTATTACAAACAAAAAATATGTACCAAATGTCTTATCATGCTTCTTTGGCAGAAAAAAAAGCTATGAAATTATTAAAAGAAATTGATCCAAAAGCTAAGATTGGTGTTGTTAATGCTGTACAAAATGTATATCCCTATAGTTCTTCACCAGAAGATGTTTTGGCAGCGATGGATGCGGAAGAACTTATGATGTATATGCTTTTAGATATGTCTGTAAAAGGAGAATACTCATTTAGAGTTAAAAATATTTTAGAAAAAATGAATTGTTCTCCTGTTAAAGAAGATGGTGATGATGAGATTTTACATGCTGTTCAACCTGATTTTATAGGAATCAATTATTATTCATCTATTTGTGTAAAGGAAAATAAAACAGCAACTGTCAATTATCAATTACCACCATTTTTTAGAAGCTCTATGTTTGAAGTATGTCCAAATGAACATTTAAAGAAAACAAAATGGATGGCAAATGGTATAGATTCACTAGGAATAAGAAGTATTATTTATAAAATTTATAACCGATATTCTTTACCGATAATTATTACAGAAAATGGAATGGCTTATAGTGATGTATTAGAAAATAATCAAATACACGATGATTATCGAATTGACTATTTAAAATCTCATATTAAAGAAGTATTAATTGCGAAAGAAGAAGGGTATCCAATTTTTGGATACTGTCCATGGTCATTTATTGATGTGGTAAGTTCACATCAAGGATTTTCTAAAAGGTATGGTTTAGTGTATGTCAATAGAACAGATGAAGATGTAATGGATTGTAAACGTATTAAAAAGGATTCATTTTATTGGTATCAAAAGGTTATTGAAAGTAATGGTGAAAAATTATGATAGATTTAAAGAGTAAACCTTTTTATCTTAACGATCAACAAATTAGAAAAGTACAAAGTATTTTAGATTCTATGACACTTGATGAAAAAATAGGACAAGTATTTTGTCCTATTGGATCATCTTTTGAAGAAAAAGAAATTGTAGAATTTATTGAAAAATATAAACCAGGAGCGATGATGTATCGACCTCTGGAATCAACAAAAATTAAACAGATTCATGAAACAATTCAAAACTATAGTAAAATACCTTTAATGTTAGCTGCTAATTTGGAAAGTGGCGGAAATGGAATTTGTATAGATGGTACTTATTTTTCTAGACAAATGGGTGTTGCTGCGACGAATGATTTAAAACAAGCATATCATTTAGGCATGATTGCAGGAAAGGAAGCAAATGCGGTTTTATGTAATTGGTCGTTTGCTCCTATTGTAGATATTGACTTTAACTATTTAAATCCGATTACAAATATTAGAACTTATGGTTCTGATAAAGAAAAAGTAATTGCTTATGCTAAACAACAAATCAATGCCTTGAGAAAATATAATGTTATCCCTTGTATCAAACACTTTCCTGGAGATGGTGTTGATATGCGTGATCAACATTTAGTAAGTAGTGTTAATGATTTAACGGTAAAGCAATGGGATGAAAGCTATGGAAATATTTATTCATCATTTATTGATGAAGGAGTAGAAACTATTATGGTCGGTCATATGTTATTACCTCATTATGTTAAATATTTTAATCCGACAATTAAGGATGAAGATATTTTACCAGCAAGTTTATCAAAAGAAGTTTTAACGAATCTATTAAGAGAAAAACTTTCTTTTAATGGATTAATTGTAACGGATGCAACGGCGATGATTGGGTATAATGTTGCTTTACCTCGAAGTCAAGCAATTCCTTTAAGTATTGAAAATGGATGTGATATGATTCTTTTTAATAAAGATATCGATGAAGATTATACATTTATGAAAAAAGGTTTAGAAAATGGTCTCTTGTCATTGGAGAGATTAAATGAAGCAGTTCTTAGAATTTTGGCAACAAAGATGGCAAATGGTGTATTTGAAAATAAAAAACCATTAAATGAGATTGATGTAGTTGGTTGTAAAGAACATCAAGAACTTGCTTATCAATGTGCAAGCAAAGCAATTACTTTAGTTAAAAATAAGCAAGATATTTTACCGATAACACCTCAAAAGTATAAAAATATTCGCTTGTATCATTTAACAGATACCTCAAAGGGTGGTTTTAAAGAATCTGGAAGTCAAAAGAAAATAGAAGATTATTTAAATGATCTAGGATTTAATGTAGATGTTTATGATGAAAATCAACTTGATTTCCATGAAATTTTTGAAACAGGTGTTTCATATTTAAAAGATAAATATGATTTAGTTATTTATGTTGCTGATTTTGATACAGCAAGTAATTATACAGTAAGACGTGTTGAGTGGATTAAATTAATGGCTGCCAATGCTCCTTGGTTTGTACAAGATATACCAACGCTCTTTATTTCGCTTGCCAATCCATATCATTTATTAGATGTTCCAATGATTAAAACATATATCAATGGTTATAGTCATAATGATGTAGTTATTCAATCATTAGTTAATAAACTGGTAGGTAAAGAAAAGTTTGTAGGTGTGAGTCCAGTTGATGCATTTTGTGGAAAGTGGGATACCAAAAGATGATAGATACAATTATATTTGATTTAGATGGCGTGATTTGTTCAACAGATCATTATCATTACTTGGCTTGGAAGAAACTTAGTGATGAACTTCATATTTCATTTGATGAAAAAGATAATGAAAAATTAAGAGGAGTTTCACGTATGGAAAGCTTAGATATTATTTTAGAAAAAAGCAGTCAAACTTATTCTCAAGTAGAAAAAGAAGGATTTGCGAATAAAAAGAATACTTTATATCAACAGTATCTTAAACAAATGACACCTAGTGATCTTTCTGTTGAAGTTAAAGAAACACTTGATCAATTAAGAAATAAAGGATATAGATTAGCAATCGGTTCATCAAGTAAAAATACAAAACTTATTTTAAAACAACTTGGTTTAGAAAACTATTTTGATGTTGTTTGCGATGGAACAATGATTCAATACTCTAAACCACATCCAGAAGTATTTATGAAAGCTGCTGATTTATTAGAAAAAAATTATAAGAACTGTTTAGTTGTGGAAGATGCTCTTGCGGGATGTATCGCAGCAAAGAGTGCTTCAATGCATGTTGCAGCTATTTCCAGTGCTTATGGAAGTCCTTATGCAGATTATCATTTAAATACTTTCAAGGATTTATTAGAAATAAATAATAAATAATAGATTTTCCAAAGATTCCTAGTCCAAAATACCTCCATAAATAGTTTAGGAAATTTTTGGGAAATATTAAGGATATGATGCTGATCATATTCTTTTTTGTTTTACTTATGAATTTGATATGTAATTGAAATTGTCTTTTTTATGATTCCTTTTAAAATAGAAATCAAAGGAATAAAAGAACTATGAAAGATTACTATCACTATTTTGTAAATAAGGGAAATCACCCAAATAAAAATAATATATTAAAACAAGAAGAATATTGCTTTAAAACATTTAATCAAAATACTGCACTTCAAATTATTCAACAAATCATAGAGGCTGCTAAAGCGTATGATAAACCTTTTGCATCAAGAATTGTTTATAGAGATAAAATCATTGCTGAATACAGTGAACTAGAAAATACATCGTGGTTAAATCGAAAAGAAAAAGTTTGTTATGAAACGAAACATTCTTCGTATTATATCTTCTTAGATAATATGCAATTTCATCTTTACGATTATATGATTGATGATGAAAGTTATGGGATCTGTGGAGGAAGTTTTCCTCTTTATGAAAATGATGCATTTGTTGGAACAATTACTTTTACGGGATTAAGACCACAGGAAGATCATGGAGTAATTATTCAAGTGTTAGAAAAGGTATTTCAAGAAAGAAATTGAAATATCTTTTTTTGTAACATATATAATGCTTTTTATATTTATCTCTTATTTTTAATTTGTTAGAGTTAACTGATGGAGGATGATGATATGAATCAATATAAAAAATTATTTGAACCAATCACTATTAGAAATATGACATTAGATAATCGATTAGTCATGGCACCAATGGGAACAAACTTTGGTGAACAAAATGGTGAGATGAGTTTTTTACATATGAATTATTATGAAAGACGTGCTAAAGGAGGCTATGGTCTTTTAATTGTAGAAAATGCTTGTGTGAAATATCCAGAAGGAAGTAATGGAACAACACAATTACGTATAGATGCCGATAATTATATACCTCGTCTTTATAAACTATGTGAAGCCATTCATCAATATGGTACGAAAATAGCTATTCAATTAAACCATGCAGGAGCAAGTGCCATGGAAAGTCGTATTGGAATACAACCTGTTTCTGCGAGTGCAACTCCTAATAAAGCAGGAGGAGCGATTCCTCATGCTTTAACAGTAGAAGAAATTTATAGTATTGCAGATGATTATGCAACAGCTGCTAAAAGACACAAACCATTGGTTTTGATGCAATAGAAATTCATGCGGGACATTCTTATTTGATTTCTTAATTTTTATCACCCTTACCTTTGTTTTTGCTATAACGAATTCTTTTTCATTTGAAAAATGAGTTTTCATTTTATGAAAAAATGAAACCGAATACAATAAAATGAATATAATAAGTAAAGAACAAACAGGAGGAATTCAAATGGGATTTAAAGAAGGATTTTTTTGGGGTGGCGCAACAGCTGCTAACCAATATGAAGGTGGATATTTAAGCGGTGGTAAAGGTCTTGCTATTCAAGATGTCATCACTGGTGGAGATGGAAGAAATAATATTCCTAGACGTATGGCTTTAAAGCTTGCTGATGGATCAACAAAATTTATTGATCGTCGTGGAACTGAAGTACCTGATGGTGCTGTACCATATGTGGATGAAGATACATATTATCCAAGCCATGTGGCAACTGATTTCTATCATCATTATAAAGAAGATATTGCATTATTTGCAGAAATGGGATTTAAATCATTCCGTATGTCTATTAACTGGACAAGAATTTTCCCAAATGGGGATGAAAAAGAACCTAATGAAGAAGGTTTAAAATTCTATGATGATGTTTTTGATGAAATGTTAAAATATGGTATTGAACCACAAGTAACAATTGTACATTTTGATTTACCACTTCATTTAGCAACAGAATATGATGGTTGGTATAATAGAAAAACAATTGATTTCTATATGAATTATGTAGAAACAATTTTCAATCGTTATAAAAATAAAGTTAAATATTGGTTAACATTTAATGAAATCAATTTCTGTAAAGATTACACAAACTTAGGAATTACAGAAGCTTTATCTAGACCAGATAAAGTTGCACAAGCTGTTCATCATATGCTTGTTGCTGCAGCAAAAACAGTAATTCGTGGTCATGAAATCAATCCAGAATTTCAAATTGGGATGATGATCAATTATTCAGAAATTTATCCAGAAGATTGTAATCCAGAAAATATGTGGAAACGTATTACTGAAAAAAGATTACGTACATTCTATACAGATGTTCAAAATAAAGGATTCTATCCAGAATGGAAACTTATTGAATATAAAAATGCTGGTATTGAATTAAAAATGGAAGATGGAGATTTAGAAACATTAAAAGCTGGTACAGTAGATTATATTGGATTTTCTTACTATTCAACAAGTGTTGCTACTGTAAACGTAGATGCTAAAAGAACAGCTTCTAACTTAGAAAGTGCTGTTAAAAACCCTTATTTAAAAGCAAATGATTGGGGATGGCAAATTGATCCAGTTGGTCTTCGTATTGTATTAAATGAATTATGGGATCGTTATCATAAACCATTATGGATCGTAGAAAATGGTTTAGGAGCTATCGATACAGTGGAAGAAGATGGTTCAATTCATGATCCTTATCGTATTGATTATATGAAACAACATATCATTGAAATGAAAAAAGCAGTTGATGAAGATGGTGTTGATTTAATGGGATATATGCCTTGGGGATGTATTGATGTGGTTTCAGCAGGAACTGGTGAAATGAGAAAACGTTACGGATTTATCTATGTAGATATGGATGATGATGGAAATGGTGATTTGCACCGTGCACGTAAAGATTCTTTCTACTGGTATCAAAAAGTATGTCAGTCTAACGGAGAAGAATTATAAAAGAATTGCAAAATGCAATTCTTTTTTAATATTTTTCTTTTATTAATTGAAAGAATGATTTCATTTCATGAGAAAGCCATTTGTTTTTATGGCAGAGAAGTTGACGATAGACATCAATTTGGTAATCAGGAATATTAATTTGAATGATTGTTTTATTTTTTAAATCATTTTCTAAAATATATTTTGGTAAAAAACTGATATATTGATCAAGTTTCAATAGTTCTAAAAGCAAATCTGTATTTTTAGATTGGATAAAAGGCTTAATTTCTAAATTGTCTTCATGAAGCTTTTCTTCGAGAAGGCGACGATAACTGGCATTTTTTTCTGTTAAAATAATAGGATAAGTTAGGATATCTTGAATTGTTGGCTGTTTGATTTTACAGATTGGGTGATGACATGATGCTACAAAAGTAACTTCTTCTTTAGATTGATATATTTTTAGCCAATCTGTATCTAAAAGTTGTTTATCAACTAAGTATGCAAAATCAATATCGTTATTTTTAAGCATTTTTAAAAGTCCTTCAATTGTATCTGTTGTAATCGAAACAGATACATGAGGGTGGTATTGATGATATTTACAAATAAGCTGAGGAACTATGGAAGAACATAATGAATCAATAGTTCCAATTGTAAGATGACCATTAAGTTCTAATGAAGGATTAATGGCTTCTTTCGCACATGAAATATCATCAAGTATCTTCAAACAGTGCTGATAAAATGTTTTACCATGATTTGTAAGAGTAACCTTTTTACCTAAACGATCAAACAATTGTACACCAAGTTCTCTTTCAAGATTTTTGATATGAACGGTGATAGATCCTTGACAATAATCTAACTTTTTAGAAGCTTTTGAAAAACTACCTTGTTGAACAATTGTTGTAAATGAAATAAGTTCTTGTATTTCCATAAGAGTCTCCTATTAAAAAAATTAAACATATCTATTAAAATCATTTAATTTACTTGATAATACATTCATATTAAACTAGAGTTATCAATTAATCAAGGAGTATTTATATGAAAAAGACAGAACAAAAATATCAAACATATGTTCAAATATTAAAAGAAGAATTGATTCCTGCTATGGGATGTACAGAACCGATTTCATTAGCGTATGGAGCAAGTCTTGCTAGAAAAGTGTTAAATCATCTACCTACAAAAATTGTTGTAGAAGCAAGTGGGAGTATTATAAAAAATGTAAAGAGTGTCATTGTTCCTCATACACATCATTTAAAAGGAATTAAAGCAGCTGTTTGTGCTGGAATCATAGGAGGCAATGATGATAAATATTTAGAAGTATTAAGTCAAATTGATGAAAAAACAAAGAAAGAAATTGATCAATATATAGAAAAAGTAGATTTTGAAGAACATTTTTTGGATAGTTCAAAAGTATTTGATTACATAATAACGGTTTGGAATAAAAAAGAGTATGTAAAAGTGAGAATAAGTGATTCTCATATGCATGTTGTTTGTATAGAAAAAAATGGAAAAATACTTCAAAAAGAGAAAAGTATTATAAAAAAGGAAAAAGCAGATCGCTCATTATTAGATATAAAAGATATTTATGACTTTATAACGACTGTCGATTTGATCGATATTCAAGAAATTTTAGAAAGACAACTAGATTATAATTATGCGATAGCTTGTGCAGGTTTAAATGATAATTATGGAGCTAATATTGGAAAAGTTCTTTTAAAATCTTTTGGCAATGATGTAAAAAATAAAGCGAAGGCTTATGCTGCAGCTGGTAGTGATGCGAGAATGAATGGTTGCGAATTGCCGGTTGTTATTAATTCGGGTAGTGGCAATCAAGGTATGACATGTTCTTTGCCTGTTATTATCTATGCTCAAGAATTAAAGGTTTCAAAAGAAAAAATGTTTAGAGCGTTAGCTCTATCTAACCTTGTGGCGATTCATGAAAAAAGTGGTATTGGAACTTTATCAGCTTACTGTGGGGCAGTAAGTGCCGCTACTGGAGCTGGTGCAGGAATTGCTTATTTATACGATGAAGATTATCAAGCTGTCATTCATACAATTGTTAATACACTTGCCAATGTTTCGGGGATAGTTTGTGATGGAGCCAAAGCTTCTTGTGCAGCAAAAATTGCTTCTAGTATTGATGCGGCTATTTTAGGATATCATATGTACAAAAATGGACAAGAATTTAAATCAGGGGACGGACTTGTGATGGAAGATGTTGAGGCAACGATTCAAAGTGTCGGGCGATTAGGTAGAGAAGGAATGAAGGAAACAAATAAAGAAATTATCAAGATGATGATTCATGAATAATAGACAATATGGAGTATTGATTTGTCAATACTCCATATTTTTTTTTTGAAGTTAAATCTTTAATAGCCTCACTGGCAATAATGAGACCTACAGTTGAAGGAACAAAGGCATTGCTTCCAGGAATATTTCTTTTGGCAGTACATTTTCTTTTGGTTCCTGGTGGGCATATACAATGTGTTCGGCAACTGATGGATAAATCATCAATTGGGCGAATTGATTTTTCTTCAGAATAAACAACTTTTAATTTTTTAACATGTCTTTTTTTGAGCTCTTTACGCATGACTTTTGCTAGAGGACATACTTTTGTTTTATAAATATCTGTGATTTTAAATTGGGTAGGATCAACTTTATTTCCAGCTCCCATACTTGAAATAATGGGAATATTGTGTTCTTGGGCATTTAAAACAAGTTCGATTTTTGCAGAAACTGTATCAACTGCATCTATAATATAATCATAATCTTCAAATGAAAAATCAGTAGCATTTTCTGGTAAAAAGAAACATTGATGTGTTTGAATGTTGACTTTTGGGTTGATTTTTAACATTCTTTCTTTCATGACATCTGTTTTATATTGACCAACTGTATCAAATGTAGCGATGATTTGACGATTGAGATTTGTTGGACAAATTTTATCATCATCTATTAAATCAAAAGAGCCAATTCCATTTCTTATAAGCGCTTCGCCTACATAACCGCCGATACCACCTAGACCAAAAATGGCTACATGGCTATCTTGAGGTTTATTTATGGCTTCTTTTCCATATAATAATTGTGTTCTTGAAAATTGGTTTAATATAGGTTCTTCTTAATCATAGTAAAACACTATGAAATATAGTAATCACTTATAGGATGAAGTCAATATTTTTTGTTGACTTTAAAAAAATATTTTTGTAGAATAACACTCGGCTTTAAATTAAATATTTGGTATCTATTGGAAACGCACACTCCTTGAGTGATAACGAACAACACAATTCATTATCATAAGGAGGTTTTTTTATGCCAAAAACAAAATTTCAAGAAATTATTTTTACAATTATGATGGTTTTCATGATGGTTTATTTTATGATTTGTTATAACATTGCCTTAAATGTAGGAGGTATGACAAATCAAGTATTCTTAGATGCTTTTCATGAATTAGTGATTATGGGACCCGTTGCTTTTATTTTAGATTTTTTCATTATTGGACATTTAGCTAAAAAGAAAGCATTTCAAGTTGTTGATTTAGAAAATGATCATCCATTTCATTTAGTAATTGCGATTTCAGTGGTATCTATTATTTTAATGTGTCCATGTATGTCATTTGCAGCAACACTTTTATTTAAAAATGCAGGAAGTCAAATCATTGCTGTTTGGTTACAAACAACAGTTTTAAATTTCCCAATGGCATTTTTCTTACAATTATGTTTTGCTGGACCAATCGTAAGATTTGTCTTTGGAAAAATATTTAGAGAAAATAGGGCTTAGGCTCTATTTTTATTTTACAAAGAAAAATTCTTTCGCTAAAATAAAAGAGGATGAGGGGGGGATTTACTTGAAATTAACAATGCTTGGAACAGGAAATGCACTTGTGACAAAGTGCTATAATACTTGTTTTGTCATTGAAAATGAAAATGATTATTTGATGGTTGATGCTGGTGGGGGCAATACAGTTTTAAATCAACTTGAAAAAGCAGGGATCAATTGGAAAGATGTAAAACATATTTTTGTCACACATAAACATATTGATCATTTATTAGGGATGATTTGGATGATTCGTTTGATTTGTCAAAATATGGCAGCTGGTAAATATGAAGGAGAAGCTTATATTTATGGTCATCAAGAAGTGATTGAGATGTTAGAAACGATTTCTCAAATGCTTTTACAAAGTAAGCAAACAAAATTTATTCATGACCGTTTACATCTTGTGGTTGTAAACGATGGTCAAACGAAAGAAATTATTGGTAAGAAAGTAACTTTCTTTGATATTCATTCAACGAAAGCTAAACAATTTGGTTTTATGATGGAACTTGATCAAGAAAGAAAATTAACATGTTGTGGGGATGAACCTTATAACGAAGAAAATGAAAAATATGCTTTAAAGAGTGATTATTTATTACATGAAGCTTTTTGTTTATATGATCAAGCAGATATTTTTCATCCTTATGAAAAACATCATTCAACAGTTAAAGATGCGTGTCAGCTTGCTGAAAAATTAAAAGTAAAAAATGTGGTTTTATATCACAGCGAAGATCAAAATATTGAAAATCGTAAAGAACTTTATACAAAAGAAGGAAAAGATTATTTTAGTGGGAAGATTTATGTTCCTAATGATTTAGAAACAATAGAATTATAGAAAGGAGATTTTTATGCTCATTGTCAATCAAATAGAAAATACACATTTTTCAAAAACAGAGAAGGAAATTGTTGATTATATTATTGATCAAGGAATGAATATTGAAAAAATGTCTGCTAATGAAATAGCAAGGAATACGTTTACAAGCGCTCCTTTGCTTGTAAGAATTGCTAAGAAGTTAGGATATAGTGGTTTTAATGAATTTAAAAGTGCTTATTTAAAAGAACTTTCTTATATGTTAGAAGAAACAGATGTAGATGCTTCTATTCCTTTTTTATTAAGTGATGATTTGATGACAATTACAAAAAATCTTGCTCTATTAGAAAAAGAAACCATTCAAGATACACAGCAACTTAATCATCATGATGATCTACAAGAAGCGGTTCGCTTATTACAAAAAGCACAAGTTATTGATGTTTATGGTGTTCTCGATCATGTTTTACTAGCGAAACATTTTAAAACATTAATGATGTATATTGGTAAAGATGTTCAAGTCATTGATCAAGTAACGGGTCAAAAAAGAAGTGCCTGTCTTGCCGATGAGAGTCATTGTGCAATCATTATTTCTTATTCAGGACAAACAAGAGAAATGGTGGAAGTTGCAGAAATTTATCATAAAAGAAATATTCCATTTATTTCAATTACTTGTATGGCAGAAAATTCTATTTCAAGATTGGCGGATGTTCATTTGTATCTTTCTTCAAGAGAAATGTTACATATTAAAATAGGTGATTTTGCTTCAACAACCTCTTTAAAATATTTATTTGATATTTTATATGCAGGTGTCTTTTCGTATGATTATAAAAAAAATCTAGAAACGAAAATTGTAGTTGCTTCATATGTTGATGATCGTCAAAGTGAAGATGAATATATAAATGAAAAATAGGTCGAGTTGACCTATTTTTTTAAAGATTTATTTTTTAATTCATTGACATATTCCATTTGATGTTCAGCATTTTCATGAAGTTCTTTTTCCATTTCTTCAACAGTAGTATGTTTTACTTCTGCTGCTTCATCAGTTTTCCCATAAACCGCTTCATAAGCTTCTTTAGCGTTATGTTGTAATGCATGACGCATTTGATGTAATTCTTCTAATTTCTTTTCTTGTTCTTTGATTTCATCATCAACTGATTGATACATTTCTTCAATTGTTAATTGTTTTTTAGTGTCATCATCATGTTGGATGTCTTGACTGTCCTTAAAATATTTTTTTAAAGATTCTTTTGCTTGTTCATTAATTTCATTGATACTCATATTTTATTCCCTCTTTCTTAATACAAGTATATTATAGAATGAATGATAAAAAAGATAAAGCATTTAGATATCATTTTAAATCCCATTAACAAATTCCTAAAAATGTAAGAGCTTTAAATGTTAATATCATTAACATTGACATATTAGTTAGCTTATGCTAATTTACAATATGAGGGATTAAAATGACAACAGAAAAAATAAAAAGCTTATTATTAATGAATGAAAATAAAAAAATAACAGTCACATTACTAGCTAAAAAAATGAATGTTTCAAAAGCAACAATGTCAAGAATGATCAATACTTTTTATGAACAAGGATTAACTTTAGATAAAGGTAAATGTCAGCTTTCAAAAAAAGGACAAGAATATATTGAAAAAATTCAAGAAAAAATAAAGAATCTAACCTATTGGCTACAAGAAACAAGTCACCTAAATGAAGAAGAGGCTCGTCAAGAAGCTATCAAACTCTATACGACACTTAATGATGAAACCATTGAACGCATTTGTAGTCGTATTCATTTTAATAAAGTTTTTGATCAACTAGGAGACCTTGTAGAATTTTCAGGACATTATTTAGAACATCATTTAGAACCAGGTAAATATAATTTTTCTTTTACATTATTTCATTATAAAGATGCAAATGTTCATTCAATGGCTAATCGAGGTTTTGAGCATCCTGCCTATCTTTTAATTGAGCACCATCAAGGATTTCTTGTATTTCAACCAATTGAAATGAAAAAAGAATTATTAAAAGAAAGAATTACGATTTCTTCTAAATTAAAATCGATGAAATATCTTATTCAGAATAAGGAATGTGATTGTTTTGAAAAAAATGATTGTTTCTATATACCTATTACAGATTTAAATTTCTTTTATACAAAAGAAGAAAGATTGATGCAAACATCGCTTACGGTTAAATTAAAGGTTAATTTATTAAAAGGACATATGCCAGAAAATCTTGCCCTTTTAAAAATACTGTTTCATTGATGAAACACGAAAAAGTATTATAAAACATGAAAAAAACAGCATTTTGTTTCATGGGTGAAACAAATCAAATGCTTGTTTTTTTATTTTAAACAGATATGATGATAATAGTTAGGTATAACTAACTACAGGAGGAAACATGAAAATATTATTTATTATATTTGGAATTATATCATTTATTTTAGGAGCGATTGGTGTGGTTTTACCAATATTGCCAACGACCCCATTTTTACTTTTAAGTGCTTTTTTATTTTCAAAAAGTTCAGATAGATTTCATGAATATTTAATTCAAACAAAACTTTATCAAAAATATATCAATGAAATGGTCATTGAAAGAAAGACAACCAAAAAGAAAAGGAATCAGTCATTATTTACAGTAACACTTATTTTTTTGATTGCTGTAATGATTACACCTGTATGGATTGGAAAGATATGTTTATTGATGGTAATGAGTATTCATCATTTTATTATGTTAAAGAAAGTAGAGATTATTAATGAATAAAATAGATCAAAAAAGAGAAAATGAAAAAAGAATATTAAAGGTAATGATTGATATTTATCAAAGAAAACATCCTCAAGAAAGTAAGATGTGTGAAGATCTTTATAAGTACGCTTGTTTGCGTATTGATAAATGTCCTTTTATGGAAACTAAAACTTTTTGTAGTGGATGTAAAGTTCATTGTTATCAAAAAGAATATCGAAGTCAAGTAAAAAAAGTGATGCGCTTTTCTGGAAAATATATGCTTTTTTACCATCCACTTCTTACAATCAAACATGGATGGCTTTCACTTAAAGAAAGGAGAAGAAAAAATGTTTAATAAAAGATTATTAAAAACTTTTAAAGCGGAAATGAAAAATGTTTATGGGTTAGTTTTGATTCAATGGTTGGTTTTAGTTTGTCATATTCTACTGACATTTTTACATAGTTATGTTTTATCTTGTCTTTATCTAAAACAATCTTTTTCACTTGTTTTTTATTTATTAAGTGTGATTTGTTTATTTGCTTTAAAATGTTTTTTACAAACAACACAAAATAAACAAGCATTATCTTTAACTGAAACGATTAAAACAAAGTTAAGAAAAAGTGTTTTTGATAAGATATATCATCAAAAACAAACAACAGTTTTTAAAGAATCGACGCTTACTCAACTTACAAGTGAAGGTATTGATCAATTAGAAATTTATTTTTCTAAATATATACCACAATTCTTTTATGCCATGTTGGCACCACTTACTTTATTTATCGTTGTTGATTTTATGTCTTTAAAAGTAGCGCTTATCTTGCTTTTATGTGTACCACTTATTCCTGTTTCTATTGTTGTTGTACAAAAAATAGCTAAAAGGTTATTAGCGAAATATTGGAATAGTTATACAGGATTAGCGGATTCTTTTTTAGAAAATTTACAAGGACTTACAACTTTAAAATATTATCAAAGTGATTTATATTATCAAGATAAAATGGATAGGGAAGCAGAAGATTTTAGAAAGAAAACCATGCGTGTTTTAATTATGCAACTGAATTCGATTAGTGTGATGGATCTGGTAGCTTATGGTGGTTTTGGTCTAGGAGTTGTTTTGGGTTTACAAGAATATTTAAATCAACATATTACTTTTATGATGTTTGTTTTTATTGTAATGATTTCTATTGAATTCTTTTTACCTTTAAGAATGTTAGGAAGTTATTTTCATATTGGACAAAATGGAAACGCGGCAGCAGATAAAATTTTTAAACTATTGGATAGCTTGGATGATATTCAAGAAAGTTATCAAGAATCGATTTCAACTTTATCTTTTGAACATGTAACTTTTGGCTATGATGAAAAAATTATTTTAAAAGATATTTCATTTTCTTTATCAAAGGGAACGTTTTTAACGATTGTAGGAGAATCGGGTTCAGGGAAAAGTACGATTGCTTCACTACTAATGAATTTATATCCAATTCAAAAAGGTAAAATTCTTTATAATCAAGAAACAATATCAGAAACAATGACACTTTATCAAAAAATAACGTTGATCAAAGATGAAACATATATTTTAAAAGGGACAGTCTTTAATCATCTTGCAATGTCAGGATGTATTGATGAAGAAAAAATGATGGCTGTTTTAAAAGAAGTAAAACTATTTGAGGTCTTTGAAAATCAAGGAGGATTAAAGTTTCAACTCAATGAAGGAGCTAAAAATCTATCAGGTGGACAAAGACAAAGATTAGCTCTTGCAAGAGCGTTATTGCGTGAAAGTGATGTTTATATTTTTGATGAAGCAACGAATAATGTTGATCGTGAAAGTGAAGAGATTATTTTAAAAATTATGAAACGTTTAGCTAAAGATAAAATTGTTATTTTTATTACACATCGCATGGTCCATTGTAAAGAAAGTCAACTTACTTTTGTGATGAAAGAGGGAAGATTGATTCAACAAGGAAGTTATGAGGAATTATTTAAACAAGCTAATTTATTTAGAGAGCTTGTGGAAAATCAAAAGAATTTAGAAAGGATTATTGAAAATGAAAGATAAGACAAAATTAATTATTTCTTTATTAAAATTAGTACGTCCTTTTTTAATGATTATGTTATTGGCAATTATTTTAGGTGTGTTAGGGCATTTAACAGCAACCTTTATTACCGTTTTTATCATTCTCGCTTTTTGTAAAGTAATTTCCTTTTCACTTGTTGTTAAATTAATTATTCTTTGTGCATTTTCAAGAGGAATCTTACGATACATAGAACAAGCATGTAATCATTATATTGCCTTTAAAGTATTGGCCCATATTCGTCATTTAGTCTTTGAAAAATTAAGAGAACTGGCACCAGCTAAATTAGAAAATGAAGATAAAGGAAATATTATTGCAATGTTGACAAGTGATGTTGAACTCTTAGAAGTTTTCTTTGCTCATACTATTTCGCCGGTGATGATTGCCTTTATTTATAGTGTAATTATGATTTGTTTTATAGATTCTTATCATTTTGTTTTTGGGATACTTGCTTTTGTTTGTTATGGTATCATGGGTATATTGATTCCATATATCACTTATAAAGTGAGTCAAAAAGAGGGAAGTAATTATCGTTTTTTACTTGCTAATTATAATACTTTTGTTTTGGAAACAGTCTTAGGAAAAAGAGAAATTATACAATTTAGTCAACAAGAAACACGCTTTGAACAGATGATGGATTATCAAAATAATTTAACCCAAACACATCAAAAATTAATCAAACATCAAAGTTTTCAACAAATACTTTCTGATGGGCTGATTATTTTATCGATTGTTATTTCTATTTTATTGATCAAGAATCATGTTTCTAAAGAATTGTTGATTCCAATGATGGCTCTATCATCTTCTTTTGGACCAACGATTGCCCTAGCAAATCTCGCAAACAATTTGAATCAAGTATTCCCTTGTGCAAGACGTATTTTAAATCTATTAGATGAAGAACCATTACTTAAAGAAATTACAAATAAAAATACCACTTTAAATTTACCAATCGAAGTAAAAAATCTATCATTTCATTATCCAAATACATCTACTGAAATTTTACATCAAATCAATTATACCTTTGAATTTGGTAAAACCTATGGTCTTCTTGGTAAAAGTGGCTGTGGTAAATCAACTTTATTGAAATTATTGATGCGTATTTATCAAGGTGAAGGTGAGATTTTATTTGATCATGAATCCATTGAAAATATCAATAGTCACACTTTAAAAGAAAATATCAGCTATGTTGATCAAGAAACATTTTTATTTAAAGATACGTTATATCATAATATTACTTTATTAAATCCTGCTTATAGTCAAGAAGATGTAATAGAAGCTTGTAAACAAGCACAAATTCATGATTTTATTATGTCTTTACCACAAGGCTATCAAACGATTTATGATGAAAATATTTCGGGTGGTCAAAAACAAAGAATTGGTCTAGCACGTGCTTTCTTAAGAAAAACACCGATTCTTTTATTAGATGAACCAACAAGTCGTATTGATAGTTTAAATGAAGCAGCCCTGTTAGAAAGTTTAAAACAAATTAAAGATGAAAAATTGATTATTATTGTTAGTCATCGAAAGTCATCTCTTGCTTTATGTGATGAAATTATTGAAATAGAGCAAGGAATGATAAAAAAATAGAAACGAAATAAAAAATTATTTATTTTTTTAGAAAATATCGTATAATGTAAAAAAGAATGGAGGATTTTAAGATGAAAGAATTTTTTAAAAGTAAAGAATTATGGACATTTGTAGGAGGAGCAGTTACTGCTGTTGTCACTTCAAAGTTCGCTAAAAGCAATAAAGCAAGAGAATTAGCTGTTAAAGGATTAGCTAGTGGAATGCAAGTAAAAGATAACGTAGAAGCAACTGTTACTTCTATTAAAGAAGATGCTCAAGATGTCTATGCTGAAGCAGTAGAAAAAAGTAAGGCACAATAACGATGAGTAATTTTAAAATAGTTCATGAAATCGATGGAAGATTACGTGTTCGTTTTGGACAATATGCTTTTACAAATGAACAAGCAACTATTTTAAAAAGCGATTTTTTAAAACTTGAATATGTAAGATATGTAGAAGCACATTATAAAAATGGAAGTCTTCTATTGGTTTTCGATGAACATTATAAAAATGAAGTATTTGGTTATTTAAAAAGTTATGATTTAAGTACTTTACAAAATAGAGAAATTCCTAAAAATTGTTCTCAAAATTTACAAGTACTTGATCAAAGCTTTAAACATGAATTAATTAAAATTTTTGCTAAGAGATATGCTGTTAAGCTCTTTTTACCAAATGTTGTTGGTAAAGGAATTGCCATCTATAAAGCACTTGCTTATTTTAAAGCGGGGATTGCTTCACTTGGAAATAAACGTATTGATGTTCCAGTTTTAGATGCAACAAGTATTGGGATATCTTTATTACGCAAAGAATTTAATACAGCAAGCAATATTATGTTGATGCTTAAAATTTCTGAATTATTAGAAGATTACACACGTCAAAAAGTTACTTTACAATTAGGTGATAGCTTGATGAATAAATTTGATAAAGTTTGGATTTATAAAGATGAACAAGAACAAGAAATTGCGATGTCTGATTTAAAACAAGGACAAACTGTTATTGTTCAAACAGGCAGCATGGTTCCTATTGATGGGGAAATCATTGATGGTGAAGCCATGGTTAATGAATCAAGCTTTACAGGTGAACCATTAAGCAAACGTGTGACATTAAATGATACGGTTTATGCGGGAACGTTAATTGAAGAAGGAAAGATTTTTGTTAAAGTTAGAAACTTACAAGATGAAAGTCGTATTGCTAAAATTATTGATATGATTGATACCAATGAATCATTAAAAGCATCCATTCAATCAAAAGCAGAACATATGGCTGATGCCATTGTTCCCTATAGTTTCTTAGGATTCTTTGGTGTTTGGGCATTTACAAGAAATCTCACAAGAGCTACTGCTCTTTTATTGGTGGATTATTCTTGTGCGATTCGTTTATCAACATCAATTTCAGTGATTTCAGCAATGCAAGAAGCCTCAATGCATAATGTTTTAGTTAAAGGTGGAAAACATTTAGAAAGCATGAAGGATGCAAATGTGATTGTTTTTGATAAAACAGGAACTTTAACACATGCCAAACCTGTTGTACTAGATGTCGTTCCTTTACAAGATTATACAAGAGAAGAAGTTTTAAAAATTGCGGCTTGTCTAGAAGAACATTTCCCACATAGTGTGGCTAATGCCATCGTTCATCAAGCAGAAGTTGAAAACTTAAAACATCGTGAAGAACATGCGGAAGTAAAATATGTGATTGCTCATGGTATTTCGACAAGCTTAAATGGTGAAGATGTTATTATTGGAAGCAGTCATTTTGTCTTTGAAGATGAAGGTGTAGAAATGACACAAGAAATTAAAGATTTGATTTCTTCACTTGAAAGTAAAGGTTCAAGTTCCCTTATTTATCTAGCTATTGCTAAAAAGCTTGCAGGTATTATTAGTATTTATGATCCTTTAAAACCAGAAGCTAAAGAAGTTGTTCAAGAACTTCGTGATATTGGTTTTGATAAAGTCATTATGCTTACAGGGGATAGTCCTAACTGTGCAAAAGCAATTGCGAAACAATTAAATTTAGATGATTTTAGAGCAGGAGTTTTACCAGAAGATAAAGCAAGTTATATTGAAAGTTTAAAGAAAGAAGGAAATACCGTTGTGATGGTAGGAGATGGTATTAATGATACACCAGCCTTATCCATGGCAGATGTTTCGATTTCACTTCAAGATAGCTCAGACATTGCGCGTGAACTTGCAGATATTACACTTGTATCAAATTCATTAAATGATATCGTTGCTTTAAGAATGATTTCAGAAGGCTTATTTAAACGTATTCATAGTCAATATCGTTTGATTGTTGGGTTAAATACATCCTTTATTGTTTTAGGAGCATTAGGTTTACTTACACCACAAATGCTCGCCATGCTTCATAATGGAAGTACATTCTTAATTGCTTCAGGTTCAACACGTTCATTATTACATTAGAAACAGATATTTTCTGTTTCTTTTTCTTTTTATGAAAGTATGTTGAAGTTGTAAAAGTGCTTTATTATACTAATAGAAAAGGAGATAGATTATGGCAATTAAAGTAATAATTATGGATATTGATGGGACTTTAGTCAATGATGAAAAAGTCATTACACCACTTACTAAAGAAACCCTTTTAAAAGCACAAGATAAAGGGGTACGTTTGGTTTTAGCTTCAGGAAGACCAACAAGTGGATTATTAAAACTTGCTGAAGAATTAGATATGGAAAATCATCATGGTTTATTTGTATGTTTCAATGGTTCAAAAGTAGTTGATTGTCAAAGTCATGAAACACTTTATAATCATGCGATTTCAGTAGAAGATAGTAAAGCTGTCTTAGAACATTTAAAGAATTTTAAAGCAAGACCAATGTTTGATAAAGATGAATATATGTATGTTAATGATGTTTTTGATAATACAATTACATATAAAGGAAAACCATTTAATGTGATGCAATATGAATCAAGAGGAAATAACTACATCTTATGTGAAAAAAGAGATTTAGCAGCCTTTGTTGATTTTGAAATCAATAAAATTCTTACATTTGGTGATCCAGACTATTTACAAGCACATTATAAGGAAATGATGGAACCATTTAAAGATCGTTTAAACTGTATGTTTACATCTGATTTCTATTTTGAATATACTGCAAAAGGTGTTGATAAGGCCAAAGCTTTAGATAGTGTTTTAATTCCTATGGGTTATAAAAAAGAAGAAATGATGGCTTTTGGGGATGCTCAAAATGATAAATCAATGGTTGAATATGTTGGCTTAGGTGTGGCTATGGGAAATGCTTCAGATGAATTAAAAGCAGTAGCTAATGAAATTACAGATACAAATAATAATGATGGTATTGCCAAGGCCATTATGAAACATATTGAGTTATAAAAACGGAGAAATCCGTTTTTTTCTTTGAGATACTTGAAAAAAAAGGAAAGGGATAGTATTCTATAGTTAGTTAGATTAGGCTAACTATAGGAGGGGGGATATTATGTTTTTATCAATCAAGGATCTTAAAAAAAGCTTTGGTGAAGATGAATATAAGACAGAAGTTTTAAAAGGTATTGATTTTGAAATAGAAAAAGGTGAAATTTGTGTTTTACTTGGGCCTTCAGGTTCTGGTAAATCAACACTGCTAAATATTATTGGAGGAATTGATCAACCAGATAGTGGCACAATTATGATTCAAGGGAAAACAATTTCAACATTAAAAGAAAAAGATCTAACAGATTATCGTCGCAATCATTTGGGATATGTTTTTCAAATGTATAATTTGATTTCACATTTAAATGTTGAACAAAATATTGATGTAGGAAAATATTTAAGTAAAAATCCATTAGATAAAGAAGAACTTTTACAAACACTTGGTTTAAAAGAACATCGTTATAAACAACCAAACCAATTATCTGGTGGTCAACAACAAAGAACTTCAATAGGACGTGCAATCATTAAAAATCCAGATTTATTGCTTTGTGATGAACCAACAGGGGCTTTAGATTATCATACATCAAAAGATATTTTACAATTGATTGAAGATGTTAATAAAAAATATGGTAATACAACTATTATTGTAACGCATAATGATGCAATTAAAGATATGGCTGATCGTGTGATTTATTTACATGATGGGCGTATTCGTGAAAATATTAAAAATACACATAAAATTCCAGCAAAGGATTTGAATTGGTAAAATGAAGAATCCATTATTTAAAAGATTACCATATATTTTAAAAGATGAAATTGCGAAATATTTAATTATATTTTTGTTTATGGCAGGATCTATTGGCCTTATCTCAGGATTTTTAGTGGCTGATGGCTCAATGATCAAGGCTTATAATGACAGTTTTGATAAATACAATATTGAAGATGGACATTTTCGTTTAAATGATTCTCTTTCAAAAGAAAATAAAAAGACTTTAGAAAAAGAAGGTGTCACAATTTATGATCTTAATTACATTGAAGAAGAAGTAGAATCTACAAGTACAATTCGTCTCTTTAAACCAAGAAACAAAGTCAATCAAGTATGTATTATGGAAGGAAAACTTCCTCAAAGTAAAAATGAAATAGCAATTGACCGTATGTATGCCGATAATAACAATTATCAAGTAGGTCAAACAATCAAAGTTGGTAAAAAGAAATTAAAAATTACTGGACTTGTCGCTTTATCAGATTATAGTGCTCTCTTTTCAAAAAATAGTGATTTAATGTTTGATGCTATTAAATTTGGAGTAGGAATTGTTTCTAATGAAGGATTTGAAAGCTTTAAAGACGCTAAAATCTATTATAACTACGCTTGGACATATAATGAAGATGTTGATAATGAAGTTAATGCCAGTAATGATTTTTTAAATGTACTTGTTAAAAATGTTTCAGGAATTGATGATTATATTCCTCAATACGCTAACCAAGCCATCCATTTTACAGGTGATGATATGGGTGGAGATGAAGCAATGATGACAGTTTTACTTTATATCATTATTGGAATTCTTGCCTTTGTCTTTGCAATCACTACTAAAAATACTATTGAAAGTGAAGCACCAATGATTGGAACACTTCGCGCTATGGGATATACAAAAAAAGAAATGTTGATTCAATATATGACATTACCTATTCTTGTTTCCTTAGTTGCTTGTATTGTAGGAAATATTTTAGGATATACATATTTTAAAGATGTCATGGCAGGTATGTATTATGGAAGTTATAGCTTACCAACTTATGTAACGATTTGGTCTGGGGATGCTTTCATTAAAACGACAATCATTCCATTTATTATGATGGTTTTAATTAATTATGGTATTTTAATGAAATCTTTAAAATTATCACCTCTTAAATTTATGAAAAGAGATATTAAAAAAGTTAAAAAGAATAAAAAAACATTGGTATTGCATCGTTTGGGCTTCTTTTCTCAATTTAGATTAAGTGTTATTTTAAATAATTTATCAGGTTATATTACATTATTTGTGGGTGTTTTATTCGCAATTATTTTATTAATGTTTGGAATGGATATGCATCCTGTTCTCGATCATTATCAAGATATTGTTGTTAATAATATGACTGCTAAATATCAATATATTTTAAATACACCAGAATCAGTTGATACCACAGCCATTGAACAAGTTTTTCAAACGATTCCTCAAGAATTTAGAGATAGTTTCTTAAGTTTGATTGATGATCAATATGATGAAATGTATGATAACTATAAAACTAAAACCAAAGGGGCAGAAGCTTTTTCACTTTATTCATTAAAAACACTTCCAGAAAGTACAATAGAAGAAGATATTAGTCTCTATGGTTTACAAAATAATAGTCAATATATTCATATAAAATCATTACCAAAAAAAGGCGTTTATATTTCAAAAGATGTTGCTGATAAATATAATTTAAAAAAAGGAGATCGTATTTCTTTAAAAGAAAGCTATAAAGATTTACGTTATACTTTTGAAATTAAAGGTATTTATGATGCACCTGGTAGTATGGCACTTTATATGTCAAAGTCATATTTTAATGAAGTTTTCAACTGTCAAGATGGATACTTCAATGGTTATTTCTCTAATAAAAAAATAACAGATTTAAAAGATGACTATATCGCATCAACCATTACTCAAGATGATTTAACAAAAGTATCAAGACAATTAAATGTTTCAATGGGGGAAATGTTTTATCTGGTTGAAGGTTTTGCGATGATCATGTTTATCATGCTTATTTATCTTCTTACAAAGATGATTATTGAAAATAATAAAGTATCGATTTCCATGGTTAAAATTCTTGGATATACATCAAAAGAAATACAAAAAATGTATGTTCATGCCACAACGATTGTTATTATGATTTCAACGTTACTTTCTTTTGGAATAACAACATGGATCTTATCTTATGCTTTCAAAATTGTTTTTGAAGAATATGCAGGATGGCTTCCTTTCTATGTAGAGGGTAGTGTTTATATCAAGATGTTTATTATGACAGTTATTTCTTATTTGTTTGTCATGATGATTCAAATGAGAAAAATCAAGAAAATCCCAATGGATGAAGCGTTGAAGAATGTTGAATAAAAAAATAAGGGCGCTCTAAATAATCGAGTGCTTTAGCGAAATTCGCTCTAAATTATTAAGGGGGATATTGATGTGGAATCAGTATTCCCTCTAAAATATTCTGTGCTTTTTTAAGAGGAAAATTAGGATGATGTCTGGTCCTGGTTTTCCTCCTTTT